>JAFBAD010000084.1 GCA_019247975.1 Acidimicrobiia bacterium | reverse complement strand
GCGCATCGGCGTCTCGATGCGGGCCAACGTCGACGACCGCACCCTCGCCGTCCTCAACGGCGCCGAGCCCGACCGGATCGCGATGCTCAGCTGGGCCGTCGGCTGCTCGCTGGCCGCGGTGGGCGGCATCCTCATCGCACCGTCGCTCACGCTCGAGCCGGTCTCGCTCTCGCTGCTGATCGTGAACGCCTACGCGGCGGCGATCTTCGGCCGGCTGCGGTCCCTGCCGCTGACCTTCCTCGGGGCGATCATCGTCGGCCTGACCGAGGGGTACCTGGTCGGCTACCTGCCGGGCGACAACCAGTACCTGGCCAGCCTCCGGCCGGCGGCTGCGGTGATCATCCTGTTCATCGCCCTGCTGGTGGTGCCCAACCCGCGCCTGCGCACCCGCACGCAGCTCCGTGAGTGGTTCCCGCCGCCGTCGCCCTCGGGCCTGCTGCTGCTCGGCGGGTTCGTGATCGCCGCCGGCTTCGTGCTGATCACCACCGTCGACGCCACCGATCAGATCAACTACGGCCAGATCTTCTCGCTCGGGATCGTCGCGCTGTCGCTCGTGCCACTGGTCGGTTACGCGGGGCAGATCTCACTCGCACAGCTCACGTTCGCGGGCATCGGCGCCGTCGCCGCAGGGCACCACATGGCCGGCGGCAACCCGCTCGGGATCCTCGTGGGGATCCTCGTCGCCGCGCTGATCGGTGGTCTCGTCGCGCTGCCTGTGGTCCGCCTCTCGGGCATCTACCTCGCGCTGGCCACCGCCGCGTTCGGCGTCGCGCTCGACCGCTGGATCTTCAACCTGCCCGACTTCGACATCGGGCCGGTGCACTTCAGCATCTTCCAGCTCGGCTCGACCAACGTGCCGCCGCTGAAGCTCTTCGGCTACGAGTTCGACACCCCGTCGCGCACGCTCATGCTCGCCGCGGTTGCCTTCGCGATCGTGGCCGGCCTGGTCGGGGGGCTCCGGTTCACCCGCCTCGGCCGGCAGCTCGTCGCCATGCGTGACAGCGAGGCGGCCTGCGCCACGTTCGGGCTGAACCTGCTGTGGCCCCGGCTCGGCGTGTTCATGCTGTCGGCGGGCATCGCCGGTCTCGGCGGCGCGATCTACGGGATGCAGCTCGGCGCGATCTCGCCCGAGCGGTTCAACCTCGTGGCCGGTCTCCCGATCTTCGTGCTCGTCGTCGTCGGCGGCGCGGGCCTCGTCGGCGCTGCGCTGTTCGCGGGCATCAGCCTCTACGGCCTGCTGCCGCTCACGTCCGCGCTGGGCACGTTCGTCGCCAAGATCAACACGGTCACGCCGGGCCTCACCGGCGTCGGACTGGGCAAGAGCCCGAGCGGTGTCGTACCGCTGATGCAGGAGGGCGTCGCGCCGATCCGGCGCGATCGGCCCGTGTTCATCGCAGCGACCGGCGCCGCGGTCGTCGTCTACGTGCTGCGCCGGCTCGACGTCTACGGCAACTGGCCGTTCGTGATCCTGCTGTTCCTCTGCCTCGCGGTGGGCAACGAGGTCGCTCGGCGCCGGCTGATGAAGAAGGACCCGGCGGCCGTGGTCGAGACGCCGCCGGAGCTCGAGTGGGTCGGCGTCACGACGCCGTGGACGGTGGAGCGCCTGGCCGAGGTGGACGAGGCCCTGCAGCTCGACTCGTTCGCCTCGGTGGCAGCCGCCGACGGGCAGGATGCGCAGGGGGCCGACCGTGTCTCCTGAGACCCTCGCGCTCGAGGTCGACGAGGTGTCGGTCCGCTTCGGCGGCAACCTCGCGCTCGAGGATGCGTCGTTCTCGGCCCGCCCCAGCGAGATCACCGGGCTCATCGGCCCGAACGGGGCCGGCAAGACGACGATGTTCAACGTCATCACCGGTCTGCTCACCCCCACGTCGGGCCGCATCCGCCTCGACGGTCGCGACGTGACCGATCTGAAGCTCCACAAGCGGGCCCGCGCCGGCCTCGCCCGCACGTTCCAGCGGCTCGAGCTGTTCTCGATGCTGACCGTGCGCGAGAACATCCGCGTCGCGGCCGACACCCGCAAGCGGTGGGCCCGGGACAACGACGACCCGGGACAGCTCACCGAGTCGATCATCGAGCGGGTCGGGCTCACGCCGGTGGCGGACGCGAGGGTCACGTCGTTGCCCACCGGGCAGGGCCGGCTGGTGGAGCTCGGCCGTGCGCTGGCGTGCAAGCCCCGGGTGCTGCTGCTCGACGAGCCGGCGTCGGGTCAGGACGACAACGAGACGGCCCGCTTCGGCGAGCTGCTCGTCGCACTGGCGAAGGAGGGCACCGCGGTCGTGCTCGTGGAGCACGACATGTCCCTCGTGATGGACGTGTGCGATCAGCTCTTCGTGCTCAACCTCGGCCGGATGATCGCCCACGGCGAGCCGACCTCCGTGCAGCACGACCAGGCGGTGCTCGACGCGTACCTCGGCACGACCCGGACGGTG
This sequence comes from Acidimicrobiia bacterium, assembly GCA_019247975.1. Lineage (GTDB taxonomy): Bacteria > Actinomycetota > Acidimicrobiia > Acidimicrobiales > Iamiaceae > JAFBAD01. The sequence goes on along the minus strand of JAFBAD010000084.1, from coordinate 5,208 downwards.
GCCTGATGAGCGCGCTGCCCGCGAGCGCGGCGAACGACGATATCACCGTCGAGCCGATCCTCGAGCTGCGCGACCTGCGGGCCGGCTACGACGGGGTCGCGGTGCTCGACGGGGTGGATCTCGCGGTCCACCCCGGTCGGGTGGTGGCCCTCCTCGGGCCGAACGGCGCCGGGAAGTCGACCACCCTCAAGGTGGTCGCCGGTCTGCACCCTGCCAGCGGCGGCGACGTGCTGATGGCCGGCCGTCGGGTCAACGGCGCCCGCCCCGAGGACCTCGCCCGCTTCGGGCTGTGCCTCATCCCCGAGGGCCGGGGCATCTTCCCGAACCTCACCGTGCACGAGAACCTCTGGATGATGACCCACCGGGGCGGCGACCTCGACCGCGTCGAGGAGGAGACGGTCCGCCGGTTCCCGCAGCTCGGCAAGTTCATGCACCGGACCGCGGGCACGCTGTCGGGCGGTGAGCAGCAGATGCTCGCCATGGCGCGCGGCCTGTCGACCGACCCTGCGCTGCTGGTCCTCGACGAGCTGTCGATGGGCCTGGCCCCGATCGTCGTCGACCAGCTGTACGAGACCGTGTCCCAGGTGGCCGCCGAGGGCACGTCGATCCTGCTCGTCGAGCAGTTCGCCCGCATCGTGATGGACGTCGCCGACGACGCCGCGGTCATGGTGCAGGGCAAGATCGTCGTGACCGGTCGCCCCCGAGACCTCGAAGAGACCTTGTCCCAGGCCTACCTGGGCGGCTAAGGAGAGACGATGCTGGACCACCCCGACCGGGTCGAGCAGTTCAAGACCGAGATTTCCGAGATGAAGCTGCCGGACCCGTCCAGCGGGCGCGACCGGCTGCTCCTGCGGGGCGGTGCGGTGCTGATGGCCGCCGGCATCATCGTCGCGGCGGTGGGCTACTCACTGAGCCACGGCACCACGAACGTCCTGCAGCAGAACGACGCGCAGGTCGTCGCCATCATCGGGCTCACGCTGTCGGTCGTGGGCGGCGCCCTCTTCGTGCGCTACTCGATCGCGCACTTCCTGCGGTTCTGGCTGGCCCGGCTCTCCTGGGAGCAGCAGGCGCAGACCGACCGCCTGATCGAAGCGCTCGGCGCTCGCGATCAGACGGCCAGCCGCACCAACGAACCGGCGGCCTGATCGGCGGCGGTCAGGCCGCCGACTTCTCGAGGATGTGGACGCCGCAGGCGGAGCCGAGCCCGATGACGTGGGCCAGGCCGACCTTGGCGTTCTCGATCTGACGGTCGCCGGCCTCGCCCCGGAGGTGGTGGCAGACCTCCCAGATGTTGGCGATGCCGGTCGCCGCGATCGGGTGGCCCTTCGACTCCAGACCGCCTGACACGTTCACCGGCGTCTTGCCGTCGCGCCACGTCGCGCCGGACTGGAAGAAGTCGACCGCACCGCCCGGCTCGCAGAGCTTGAGGTTGTCGTAGTGCACGAGCTCGGCGGTGGCGAAGCAGTCGTGCAGCTCGACGAGGTCGAGGTCGTCCGGGCCGATGCCCGCCTGCTCGTAGGCCTGCTCGGCCGCGTTGCGGGTCAGCGTGTTGACGTCCGGGAGGATCTGGCAGGCCTCCTGGTACGGGTCGGTGGTGAGCACCGAGGCCGAGACCTTGATGGCCCGCTTCTGCTGCTCCTTCGACAGCTTCTTCAGGGCGCTGTCGCTGATGACCACCGCAGCCGCGGCGCCGTCGCAGTTCGCCGAGCACATGGGCCGGGTGTTCGGGTAGGCGATCATGATGTCGTTCATGATCTCTTCGACCGTGAACTTCTTCTGGTAGGCGGCCAGCGGGTTCAGCGTGGAGTGCGCGTGGTTCTTCTCGCTGATGCGGGCGAAGAGCTCGAAGCTCGTGCCGCCGTACTTGTGGCCGTACTCCATGCCGATCTGCGCGAACACGCCGGGCATGGTCTCGGTGCCGATGCGCCCGTCGACCGGGGCGACCGCGCCGTAGCGACCGCTCGGTTCCCAGGTGTTGCTGTCCTCCTTGCGGGCACCGCCCGCGAGGAGCCCGGCGCCGGCCAGCTTCTCGACGCCGACCGCGAGGCCCATGTCGCACTCGCCGGACTTCACCGCCATGATCGCGGTCTTCAGCGCGGTGGCACCCGTGGCGCAGGCGTTGGCCACGTTGAACACCGGCACGCCGGTCTGGCCGATCTGCTTCTGCAGCTGCTGGCCGATGCCGGCCGCTGCGTTCATCAGGTTGCCGGCCGCGAGCACACCCATCTGCTGCATCGATACGCCACCATCGGCCAGCGCGCCGAGCGCAGCCTCCGCGGCGAGGTCGACCGTGTCGAGGTCCTTGTGCTTGCCGAACTTGGTCATGTGGATCCCGAGGATCCAGACGTCTTCAGCCATCGGTGGCCCTTCTTTCAGGAGATGGGTTCGAAGCCGAAGGCGATCGCCTCGGTGCCGGCCTCGTCGGTGCCCATGGGATAGGTGGTGAGCCGGACCTTCATGCCGAGCGAGACGTGCTCGGGATCAGGCTCCACGTTGACGACGTTGCCGCGCACGCTCGTGCCGTCGCAGTCGATGAGACCGGCCACGAAGGGCACGGGCACACCCGGAGCGGCGAAGGCGACGATCGTGAAGGCCTTGAGCTCGCCCGTCGTGCTGACCTTGACCTTCTGGAAGTCGGTGCCGCTGCAGCTCGCACACGCGTTGCGCCGGTCGAAGAACCGGGCGTGGCAGCTGGTGCACTCGTTGGCCACCAGGTGCGGGTCGTCCCCCAGCTCCAGGTAGTCGACCAGTGGGATCTGCTCAGTCATCCCTATCCCATCTACTCGGGCGCTGTTCAGGGCTCGGTGCCGCGCCGAGCATGGGCAACCTATCCGGACCGCCGACGGACCGGCGAACCGGTGGCAAGCTGTCGCCGTGGCAGAGCCGGAGAGGTCCTGGGAGGCGCGCGCGGCCTACGAGCGGTACGTCGACGCGCGGAACGCGGTGGAGCGGGGCGAGCGGACGTGGTCCTCGATCGCCGACGAGTTCTTCACCGAGGACATCGTGTTCATCGACCCGGCGTGGGGGCGCACCCAGGGTCGCGAGGCGGTCGCCGCGTTCATGGACGAGTCGATGGCCGGCCTCGAGGACTGGACCTTCCCCGAGGAGTTCACGATGTCCGACGGCGACCGGGTCGTGTCGATGTGGTGGAACCGGCTGCCGGGGGAGGGGCCCGACGGCCGGCCGAACCAGGCGCCCGGTGTGTCGATCCTCCACTACGCCGGCGACGGCCGCTTCAGCTACGAGCTCGACGTGCTGAACATGGCCGAGGTGATCGAGATCATCGGCAACAGCGGCTGGCGGCCGCCGGCCGACTTCAACCCGCCGCCGGCCACGCCCGACCGCAACACCGAGCCGCCCGGCGACAGACCTGGGCCTCCGTCGTAGTGAGCGAGCCCTCGGTCCGGGTCGAGGTCGCCGACCACATCGCCACCGTCACCATCGACCGCCCGCCGGTCAACGCGGTCGACCCGACGACCCTCTCGGAGATCGGCATCGCGTTCCGCTCGCTCGGCGAGGACCGCGACGTGCGGGTCGCGATCCTGACCGGCGCCGGCACCCGTGCGTTCGTGGGCGGTGCCGACCTGCGCGCCATCGACAGCGACCGGACCACCGGCCCGCCGGGGCCGCAGCTCGACCGCGGCCTGATCGCTCGCGAGGCGTTCTGGGCGATCCGCGAGTGCGCGGTGCCGGTGATCGGCGCGATCAACGGTCCGGCGATCGGCGCCGGGCTCGCGCTGGCCGCCGTCTGCGACATGCTCCTGGCGGCCGAGCACGCGACGTTCGGCACGACCGAGATCAACGTCGGCCTGCTCGGCGCGAGCGCGCATCTCTCGCTGCTCGTCGGCCGGCACAAGGCGCGCGAGCTCTTCTTCACCGGTGAGCTGATCAGCGCGGCGGAGCTGCAGCAGCTCGGCGCGATCCGCAAGGTCGTCGCGTCCGACGACCTGATGGCCGAGGCCCGGGCGCTCGCCGAGATCCTCGCGGCCAAGAGCCCGATCGCCCTGCGCCTGGCCAAGGACTCGATGAACCGGGTCGAGTTCCTCCCGCTCATGGAGGCATACCGCACCGAGCAGGACTACACCGCCCGCCTGCTCGCCTTCGAGGACAGCGCCGAAGCCCGCGCCGCCTTCCTCGAGAAGCGCGACCCGGAGTGGCACTGGCGCTGAGACGAAACTGAAGGACGGGCCTGGTGCTCAGCACCAGGCGGGTCCTTCAGTTTCAGCCGTAGGCGATGGGGACGGTGCTGACGCTGCGGAGGGTGCTGCGGCCGGCCCAGGTGGGCTCGCCGGCGGGGCGCAGGTTCGGCAGCCGGCTGAACATCGACGTGAGCGCAACGTCGGCCTGCAGGCGGGCGAGGTGCGAGCCGAGGCAGCTGTGGATGCCACCGCCGAACTGCACGTGCATGCCGGCGTCGGGCCGGTCGATGCGGACCTCGTCGGCGTCGTCGCCCCAGCGCTCGGGATCGTGGTTGGCGGCGCCGACGCACAGGTAGAGCACGTCGCCCTCGCCGATCGTCCGGTCGCCGATCGTCATCTCGCCGGTCGCGACCCGGCGCACGAACTGGTTGGGTCCGTCGAAGCGCAGCAGCTCGTGCACCGCGTCGGTGACGAGCGAGGGATCCGCCTGCAGCGCGGCCAGCTGCTCGGGCTGCGAGAGGAGCGCGACGAGGCCGTTGCCGATCAGCGCGGTCGTGGGCTCGTGGCCGGCGACGTACAGGGTGATCAGCTGCGGGACGAGGTCGTTGTGGCTGAGCCGTTCGCCGTCCACCTCGGCGGTGACCAGTGCGGACAGCAGGTCGTCGGAGAGGTCGGACCGCTTCGCGTCGGCCGTGTCCGAGAGGTACTGCTGCATCTCGTCGAGCAGCACCATGCAGGCGTCGTAGTCCTCCTCGCTGATCACCAGGTCGAGGCTGCGGGCGACCGCTGCCGTCCACGCTCGGAAGCTCGGCCCCTGCTCGGCCGGGATGCCGAGCATGTCGCAGAAGACCTCGACGGGCAGCGGGTAGGCGAAGTCCTCGATGAGCTCGGCCTCGCCCGAGGCCCCGAGCCGGTCGAGGTGGGCATCGACGCGCTCCTGGATCGAGGTGCGCAGCTTCTCCATCGAGCGGGCCGTGAAGAGCGGCTGCATCACCTTGCGTATGCGGGCGTGCTCCGGATCGTCCATGAGCACGAGCGTCATGCCGTCGCGCTGCGCGGCGTTGCGACC
>JAFBAD010000052.1 GCA_019247975.1 Acidimicrobiia bacterium | reverse complement strand
GCTGCGCGTCGCGCTCGACGGCAGCCGCTACTTCGGGCTGCTCGAGCACCTCGAGACGCTGGCCGCGAACGCACCCCTCACCTCGCGCGCCGAGGGACCGGCCGACGAGCTGCTCGTCCAGCGCCTGGCCCACGCGCTCGGTCGGTTCGACCGGGCGATCGCCGTGCACGACGACGCTGGCTCACCGGAGGCGCGGACCGACCAGCTGCGATCGGTCGGCAAGGCGGCCCGGCGGGCCCGCTGCGCGACCGAGGCACTGGAACCACGCTTCGAGCGCCGGGCCCGGCGGCTCGCCGCACGGCTCCGCGCGGTCCAGGAGGCGATCGACGAGCACCGCGACAGCGAGGTGGCCCGCCAGGCGCTCTCGGACATCGCGGCCGCCGCGCACGCCGCCGGCGAGAGCGCGTTCACCTACGGCATCCTCCACGGGATCGAGCGCGACCGAGCCGAGGAGGCGACCCAGGCCTTCGACGCAGCTCGCCGATCGCTGGGCCCGCCCAAGGTGCTGCGCTGGGCGAGCGGTTGACCGGCTGACGCTCAGTCGGCGTCGTGGCCGGGGTCGATGTCCTTGACCTCGGCGAAGCGAAGGGGCTGGAAGTCGTCGCGATCGCTCGCGTCGACCGGCTCACCCTCGATGCAGACGTGATCACCGCCGAAGTCGGTCGTCTCGACCCGGCGAACGATCACCCGCGACGGGCAGTCGCGGAGGAGCGGCACGCCGCCGGGACCCGGTTCCCAGCGGACCCGGGCGAACTTGTCGATCTCGTCGCCGGTCTCACCGCCGAAGAGCTCGGCGAGCGCGACATCACGCGCGTCGAGGAAGTGGATCGCCAGGTGGGTCGCCCGGGCCGCCACCCCGTAGGTGTGGTTGGCCTTCGAGATCCAGACCGCGTAGCGGCGCGGGTCGATGCTGCTCTGGGTGTGGAACCCGACGAGGCACCCCGATCGCTCGTCGCCGTCGACCGCGGTCACGACGATCATCGCGGTGTCCGCGCCGGCCACGATCGAGTCGAAGGCATCTCGCGTCACTGCGAGGAGCTTTACCACGCCGTCGCTAGGATCGGGATCGTGGCAACCGGTTTGCGTGAGCGGAAGAAGCTGGCCGTGAAGACGGCGCTCGAGCAGACGGCGCTCCGGCTCTTCATGGAGAAGGGCTACGACGACACCACCGTCGAGGAGATCACCGAGGCGGTCGACGTGTCGACCCGCACGTTCTTCCGCTACTTCGCGACGAAGGACGAGGTGCTGTTCGCCCACCAGGAGGCCCGGATCGACGCGATTCGGGCGTTCTTCGCGAAACGGGACCAAGACGAGCCGCTCAAGGACACGGTGCACGGCCTCGTCGACTTCTTCGCCGACGATCTCGCCGAGAACGCGGACCTCCTCGTCGTGCAGGCGACCGTCTACCGGCAGGCCCGCCTGCCCGCGGGCATCATCCGCCTCCGCCAGGACGAGCTGATCGAGTCCATCGCGGCCGGGCTGGCCCGGCACATGGGTCGCAGCGCCGGGATCCGACCCGTGGTGATCGCCACCGCCACGATGTGCGCGATCGAGCTCGCCGCCCGCCGGTGGTTCGCCGAGGGTCGCGAGGGCGACCTCCAGGCGATGGTCGCCGATTCCTTCGGCGACCTCATGCAGACCCTCGCCCTCTGAGCCGCCCGCCGTCACCAGCTGCACCGTTCAGCGCGGCGACGTGACGCGCGCTGGCGGCCAGGCGCTTCCGTAGGTCGGCCGGGCGCAGGACCTCCACCTCGGGACCGAGCGCGAGGAGCTCGTGGACCGCGGCATCGAGCGCATCGAACCGGAGCGTCGCCTCGACCCACCCGTCGGGACCGGCCGTGCGGCGGACGCGCTGGATGCGCGGTCGACCGAGCAACGTCGCCACCCGTCGTCCCTGCGGCGACAGGCGGACCGTCGCACGTGCGCCGCTGGACGAGCGGACCGGCCACGCGGAGGTCTCGGCGTCGGTCCCGCCGAGCAGCGTGAAGCCGCCGTTCGGCCCCCGCACCGAGTAGACCGCGACACCGGCGCCGCTCAGCGCCTCGATGTCGCGCAGCACGGTGCGGGTGGACACCTCGAGCTCCGCCGCGAGCTCGCTCGCCGTCATCTGCCCACGCGCCTGCAGCAGGCGGGTCAGGTGGATGAGCCGGCCGGCGCGCACGAGGGTGAAGCTAGGCCGTACACGACAACAGATGTCATGTACGTCGTGTGATCATGGGCGGATGACCGTCGACGGAGCCGGTACCGCGGACGAGCCCTGGGTGCTGCGCACCCCGCCGGGCAGCTCGGAGTTCGAGGCGTGGAGGGACGAGGCCGCGGACCCGCCCGCCCTCGTCGTGCAGGTCGGGTCCACGCAGCTCCGCTACCACCTGCGCTGCATCGAGGACCTGCACGCGATGTTGCAGGCGAACGGCGACTGGGTGCCGCTCGGCAACGCGGACGAGCAGAAGCCGGCCGCCGACGGCAGCGTCGAGGCGTGGGGCCGCTCGCCCGACAACCCGGTCGGTGGCTGGTACGGCCTGAAGAAGGGTCTGCGCGGGCGCTTCGGCAGCTACGTCCCGCCGGTGCTCGAGGCCCTCGGCCTGGCCGAGGTCGAGCACAACAAGCGCAACAACCGCATGCGCGCCGTCTGACCTGTTCCGCTCACCGCTTCTGCAGCTCGAGCACCTGCTGGAAGGTCGGCCGGTTCGTGGACCGCATCGTGTCGGGGATGAGGCCCGGCACGAAGGTGGTGCGGGCGGCCTGACCCCGCCAGTCCCCGGGCACCGTCCCCTGATCGGCGATCAGCGGCTGGATGCCCTGGTCTATCGCCTGCCACAGCGACGCCCGGCACCGGGCCAGGCTCCCTCCGCCGCAGTAGCGGAGCGCGAGCGGTCCGGTCTCGGGCCGGCCGAGCAGGAGGCGCAGGTCCTTGTCGATGATCGACGCGCCGGCCTGGCCGCTCAGACCGCGCACCCGGTCGACCGACGCGCGCAGGTCGCCGTCGCCGAGGACCGGCGTGACGACCGCCTCGGCGAGCGGCCGGAAGACCGCATCCATGATCACCGCACCCGGGTGGTCGTAGAAGCCGTCGAGGTCCGCGTCGACCCGCGGCGCGTCGCGGGCCACGTACTCGTCGAGCAGCCGCACCGCCCGCGCGTCGATAGACGAGGGCGCGCGTCCTCCGGCCAGCACGGCGCGGATCTCCGGCCACACCAGCGCACGGAAGTCACCGGTGGCCGCGCGGTTCATGATCGAGACGTCGTCGGCGAGGTCCACCTGACCGGGGAAGCGGTTGAAGAGCTCGACCCGGTGGACCGAGCCGTACGCCTGGTCGTCGCCCTGCATGAAGCCCGGCGCCGACAGGTTGTTCCAGTTCAGGAGCAGACCGCTCGGGCCACCGATGTCGTGCGGGTGCTGGTCGCCGGGCAGGAAGCCACGCCACTCGTAGCCGCCGGTCCCGAGGGTGGGCAGCCGGCGGTCGAGCCCCGGTGCGCGGACCGGCAGGAGGCCCGAGCTGAAGTACGCGGTCCGCTGGCGCGACGCGTAGGCCCAGTTGAACGTGAACCCGAACTGGTTGGCGGTGTCGAAGAACTTCTGCGGTGTGGTCGCCTTGCCCTGCGTCATGTCCTTCAGCGCGCCGAGGTTCAGCGCGTCGCGGCCGAAGGTCGAGCGCTTGCGGGTCAGCGCGTACGGGCGGCCGTGCACCGTGGCGGTGCCGATCACCGGACCGTGCACCGACTTCGGGAACACGATCGGATCACCGTTGAGCGTGCCGGCGTCGAACGTGCGGAACGGCCGGCACACGCTCTTGTAGAGGTAGTGGGTCGACGCGCGCGTCGGCGGGGAGCCGTCGGGTTCGCACAGCTGCTCGGCGAACACGTCGCGCACGTCGTGGTTGGCCGACGTGAGGCTCCACGCGTAGTCGTGCGTGCGGCCGATCAGCGTGTACATCGACATGCCCGGCACACCGACGCCCTGCGACTCGTACCCGGGGCCCTTGAGGTGCACCTGCTCGACGATCTCGGGGTAGTAGTAGCCGAGCTGCGGGCCCATCACGGCGAGGCTGTTGCCGCTCTGCGACCGGCCAGGTGCGACGACGAGGAAGTTCGACGCCTGCTTGCCCGGAGGGACCGCCGCCGCGTCGACCACCACCCCGTCGGTGTCCGACTGGGGGTGCTGGCGCGGGTCGAGCGGGACCACGGAACCCGCATCGACGGTGAGCGAACCGGTCACCGGACCGCCGGTGCGCACGGGGTACGAGAAGGTCTTCTTCGTCGTGGTCGGCGCCTCGGGATCGACCGAGAGCATGACGTCGTTCCACGCTTCGTGGCCCTTCGCCGTACCGAGGCCCTGCTGCAGCTGGGCGAGCAGATCCGAGTTCGTCGCCTCGCCGCCACCGCCGGCTCCGAAGATCGACCCGATGAAGGCAGTGACCGCGATGACGTCGTTGACCGTGAACGGGTCGCGGTTTATCCCATTCGCCTCGTCGTACGCGTTCGCGCCGGCCGCGGTCGCGGCTGCGTCGGCCAGGATCTGGCGACCCTTGTCGCCGTAGGTGCGCACGAGCAGGTCCTGCTGCGCGGTGACCAGCGCCTCGGACTGCGCGCTCGGAACGAACTTCTGCCCGCTCGTGACCAGGGAGAAGGCGTCGATGCCGGGAACGTCGGCGACCGCGACGCGCGCGGCGGCGCGACCGAGCACGAGCAGGATGCCGCGGTCGCGGGCCGACACCCAGCCGGCGCCGAAGGCGACGTCGGCCTGCGTCTTGCCGGTGATGTGGGGGATGCCGTAGCTGTCGTAGAGGATGCGCAGCCCGGGCCGGCCGGTGACCTCCTCATGGGTCGCGCCGACCGGCGCGAAGTCCTCGGGCAGGAAGTGGGAGCGGATGTCGGCGTCGGTCACGTGGCCGCGCAGCGGGGTGAGCCCGTCGTAGAGCGCGAGCTGATCGGTCGAGTGCTCGGTGGTCGGCAGCCCGCCGTAGTTGCCCGGCGGGAGGATGGAGAAGGCCCGGTCGCCGCGCCCGTTCGCTGCGGCCGCGCCGGCATCGGCCCTGCCCCCGACGGCCACCGCGGCCAGCACGAGGGCCATCAGCGCGAAGCGCGCGAGGTATCCGGTCGTTCCTGTTCGTCGTGCCATCGACTCCCCCAGTCCGTGGATCGGGCGGAGACTACGTGAAGTCGACCGGATCCCGGACGAGCGGGCAGGTCATGCAGTGGCCGCCACCGCGGCCGCGACCGAGCTCGGCACCGACGATCGTGATGACCTCGACTCCTTCCCGGCGCAGCAATGCGTTCGTGGTGGTGTTGCGGTCGTAGGTGAACACCACGCCGGGTTCCGCCGCGACGAGGTTGTTGCCGCTGTCCCACTGCTGGCGCTCGGTGGCGTAGACGTCGCCGCCGGTCGGTACGACACGGAGCCGTTCGAGGCCCAGCGCGTCGGCCACGACGTCGACGAACGCCTTCGTCTCGGTGGTGACGTGGACGTCGGCATCACCGTCCCCCGGGCGCACGGTGAACGTCTCGATGTTGTCGACGATCGGCGGGTAGGCGGTGGCGAGGTCGCGGTCGGCGAAGGTGAACACCGTGTCGAGGTGCATCGCGGCCCGCAGCCGCGGCATGCCGGCGACGACGACGCGGTCGGCCGCGTCGCTCTGGAACAGGGCCCGGGCCACCTGCGTGATGGCCTGGCGCGAGGTGCGCTCGCTCATGCCCATCAGCACCGTGCGGTTGCCGACGGGCATGATGTCGCCGCCCTCGAAGGTGGCGATGCCCCAGTCGACCTCCGGGTCACCCCACCAGATCGTGGCCCCGACGAACTCCGGATGGAACCGGTAGATCGCCTTCATCAGCAGCGTCTCGTCGTGACGGGCCGGCCAGTAGAGCGGGTTGAGGGTCACGCCGCCGTACAACCAGCAGGTGGTGTCCCGCGTGTAGAGGGTGTTGGGCAACGGCGGCATCAGGTAGTCGCGCGCTCCGGTCGTGTCGCGGGCGAGGGCGATGTAGCCCGTGCGCAGCTCGTCGGGCAGGTCGGTGGTGGCCAGCCCGCCGATGAGGTGCTCGGCCAGCGTCCGGGCCTCGAGACCATCGAGGAAGGAGCGGGTCTCGTCGACCAGCCCCAGACCGACCTCGTTGGCCGTGATCTTGCGGTCGAGCAACCACGCGCGCGCCTCGGGGAGGTCCATCACCTCGGTGAGGACGTTGTGCAGCTCGAGCACCTCGATGTCGCGCTCGCGCATCTTCGCCATGAAGTCGAAGTGGTCGCGCTGCGCGTTCTGGACCCACATGACGTCGTCGAAGAGGAGCTCGTCGCAGTTCGTGGGGGTCAGCCGGCGGTGGGCCATGCCCGGAGCGCACACGAGGACCTTGCGGAGCTTGCCGACCTCGGAGTGCACGCCGTAGCCGGCAGCGGGGTTCGTGCTCATCAGCTTCCCTTCCCGTCGGTGTCAGCGGCGCGGAGCTCGAGGTGCACGTCGCCCCGCGCTGCGGTGAGGGTGAGACGACGGGGGTCGCGGTCCACGTCGACCGTGCGCACGGCCTGGAGCGCGGCGAAGTAGGCGGCCTCGGCCTGGTCCAGCGCGCGGCCGCACGAGCGCTTCGTCCCGGCCAGATCTCGGATGGTGATCGAGTGGTCCTCGACCGAGTGCTGGGCGATGTCCAGGCTCGCCCGGTACACGTTGCAGGGGCCGGTGCCGTGCACCGCGTGCTCGCCGAAGTTCAGCGTCACCGCGTGGGTCGAGCGGATGCGCGGGGTGCTGGCCGCGTGGTCGAGCAGCCATTCGTCGTTCTGCAGCTCCTGCAGGATCGACGGCATGCCCTCGGTCTGGCTCCGGGTGTCGGCGTGGTCGCCGCCGCACCCGGTCGCGGCGAGCAGCGCGATGGCGGCCACGGTGTTCGCAACGATCCGGAGCCGTCGGGTGATCGCCATCAGATGGTGATCGCCCCGGTGGCGAGCGAGACCACGCCGATGACCGCCCCGATGACCGACACCGCGAGGATGACGAGCTCGGGCCCGTCGAACAGCCGCCGGCCCTTCTCGCGACGGGCCATCACGAACAGGATCGTGCCCGGCGCGTAGATGACCAGGGCGACCAGCATGTACTTCGGACCTGCGGCGAACAGCAGGAAGATCGTGTAGAGCGTGGCCAGCGCGCCGATGACGATCTCTCGGCCCCGCGGCTCGGCGGCGTCGTAGCCGTCCCGGGTCAGGACCAGCCGGAGCGCGTAGGCGGCGGCGAGCACGAACGGGATGAGCGACAGCGCGCTCGTCATGTTCAACATGAAGTTGAACGCGTCCTCCGACGCCAGCGTGACGAACAGCATGATCTGGATGAACGCCGTCGACATGAGCAGCGCGGCGCGCGGCGCCCCGGCCTCGTTGATCCGGGCCAGGAACCGGGGCATGTCCTCGTCCTGCGCAGCCACGAACAGCACCTCGGCGGCCATGAGCGACCAGGCGAGGTACGCGCCGAGCACCGACACGATGAGCCCGATGCTGATGAACACGGCGCCCCAGCCACCGACCGCGGCCTCCATCACCCCGGCCATCGACGGCTGGCGCAGCTTCGCGATCTCGGCCTTGGGCAGGATGCCGTAGGACACGATCGTCACGCTGGCGAAGATCGAGAGCACGCTCAGGAAGCCGAGCACGGTGGCCCGCCCGACGTCCTCCCGCCGCCGCGCGTAGCGGGAGTACACGCTGGCTCCCTCGACGCCGAGGAAGACGAAGACCGTCGCCAGCATCGTTCCCCGCACCTGCTCCCACAGCGGGCCGTAGCCGAGACCTCCGCTGACGTTGTCGCGGAACGTGTCGAGGTCGAGGGCGAAGATGCAGAGGAGGATGAAGACGAGGATCGGGATGATCTTGGCGACGGTCACGATGCGGTTGATCGCCGCCGCCTCCTTCACGCCCCGCATGATCAGCGCCGCGAACAGCCAGATGCCGACGGTCGACAGGGCGATGGCCGCGACGGTGTCGCCGTCGCCGAGCCACGGTGCGATCGCCCCGACGGTCGACATGATGAGCACCCAGTAGGTGGTGTTGCCGACGCAGGCGCTGGTCCAGTACCCGAAGGCGGAGAAGAACCCGAGGTACTCGCCGAACCCCGCCTTCGCGTAGGCGTAGACGCCGGAGTCGAGGGCGGGCTTGCGGATGGCGAGCGTCTGGAAGACGAAGGCCAGCATGAGCATGCCGGTGCCGGCGATGGCCCAGGAGATGAGCGCGCCGTAGACACCGGTCTCGGCGGCGAAGCGGCGCGGCAGGGAGAAGACACCGGCGCCGACCATGCCGCCGACGACCATCGCCGTGAGCGTGACCAGCGTGACCTGCTGGGCCCCGGTCGACGGCGGTCGGTCATGTTCGGCGACGACGTCGGTCATGTGGCCCCCACGGATCGATCGACCGGCGACGCCGAGCGCGGCGTGCGCCGCCCTGGCCATGAGAAGCCACGGCGACGCCACCTGCCTCACCCGTTGCGGGTGATCCGTGAGCGACCCCGGCCCGCCACCGTGGTCCCGTGGCTTCGCCAGCCGACGTGGTCGTCGCGTCCTTCCCGACGCCCGACTCCGCCCACGCAGCGGTCACGAGGCTCGAGCTCGCCGGGGTCGCGGCCAACGACGTGCACATGCTGACCGCACCGCTGCAGGTCGGAGCGGCCCGGCGGCAGCGGGCCGACGAGCGGACGGTCAGCTGGTTCGGGCGCCGCTGGGTCCGTGGCCTCGTCCTCGGGGCGATCGTGGGCGCGCTGGTCATCGGCCTGCCGGTGTCGCTCATCTGGCACGGCGAGAGCGCCGGGGCCGATGTGGCTGCCGCGCTGGGCGGCGCGGTGGCCGGCGCCTTCGTGGGCGGGTTCATCGCGGTCGGTGCCCAGATGCCGCGCAACGTCCACGTCTGGGACACGTTCCTGCTCGACCACGACCGAGAGGTGTGCGTCGGGGTGACCGTCCAGGGCGCACGGGAGCCGGGCGAGGTGGCCGAGGTCCTGCGCGACGCCGGCGCCACCTCGGTGGAGCAGCTCCACGGCAGTTGAGTCAGTCCGGGAGCATCGGCACCTGGAACCCGGAGTCGCGGCCGATCAGCACCGCGCGCGTCACCGACGAGGTGCCGAACCGGTCACGGACCTGGTCGAGCGCCAGGTCGACCGAGCGGTCGTCCCTTCCACCGAAGGGCAGCGCGAGCTGGATGGCGGCGTCGTCGGCGAGGTTGGTCACCGCCACGCCGATGCAGGTGAGGCCCCGCTCGGTGATCGTCGGCCGGGCCTCGTCGAGCAGGGCACGGGCGGCGGTGAGCACGACCCTCGTGTCGGCGGTCGCCTGGGCGACGGTGTGCGATCGGGTGGCCCGGGTGAAGTCGTCGAAGCGGAGCCGGAGGACGACCGTCCGCCCGACCCGGTGGGCGGCCCGCATCCGCCGGGTCACCCGGTCCACCACCGCGACCACGAACGCGTCGATCTCCGCCGCGGTCCGCCGGGACCAACCGAGCGCGTGCTGCGAGCCGATCGACCGACGCCGCCGGCCGACCTCGACCCGGCGCGGGTCGCGGTTGTGGGCCAGCGCGTGCAGCTGGCGGCCCGACGCCTGACCGAGCATCGACACCAGCGCGACCTCGGGGAGCATGGCCACCTCGCGCACGGTCCCGATGCCGCGGGCGTGCAGCTTCCCGGCCGTCACCGGCCCGACGCCCCACAGCTGCTCGACCGGGAGCGGGTGGAGGAAGTCGAGCTCGCCGTCGGGCGGGACGACGAGCAGCCCGTCGGGCTTCGCCACCCGGCTGGCCACCTTGGCCAGGAACTTGGTGCGGGCGATGCCAACGGTGATGGCCAGGCCGACGTCGGCCCGCACCCGCTCCCGCAGGCGCGCCGCGATCTCGACCGGCTCGCCCGACACCCGCCGCAGGCCGCTCACGTCCAGGAAGGCCTCGTCGATCGAGATGCCCTCGACCAGCGGTGTCGTGTCCTCGAAGACCTCGAAGACCGCCTTGCTGGCCTCGGAGTAGGCCGACATGCGGGGGCTGACGACGATGGCCTGCGGGCACAGCCGCCGCGCCGTGCGTCCGCCCATCGCGGTGCGCACGCCGCAGGCCTTCGCCTCGTAGCTGGCCGCCAGCACCACCCCGCCCCCGACGATGACCGGCTTGCCCCGCAGGCTGGCGTCGTCGCGCTGCTCCACCGACGCGTAGAACGCGTCGAGGTCGGCGTGCAGGATCGACGCGGTGCCGGACACGAACACATGTTCCCATCGCCGCCGGTGACCCGCCACCCCCAAAACCCGAAATTGGCCCGGTTGGGAGCGGATACCGCCTTCCCGGGCCAATTTCGGGTGGGGGTCAGCTTTTGCGGGCGGCCTTCTTGGCCTTGGCGAGCTCCACCCGCTGAGGGTGGTCCTTGTAGAAGGGGTCGAGCGGGAAGCAGCCGGAGACGAGGCCGTTGCGGGGCCCGGTGGTGCAGTCGCTGAAGGTGCGGCAGATCATGCGGGTGTCGATCGGCCGGCCGGCGAGGACGTCGGCCGGGAGCGTCGGGTACGAGAGCGCCATGCGGCCGAGGCCGACCATCGACGCGCCGCCGGCCGCCACGACCGCCTGCGCGGCGTGCGGGAGCCACTGCTGCAGGTACGAGTAGCCGCCGCCGACCACGCACAGGCGCGGGTGCGCCGCGGTCAGCTCCGCCGTCGCGGCGAGCTGGCGGGCCACGCCGACGAGCGGATCCTCGGGCGGCTGGTAGCCGTCCGACGGCGGGAAGTAGGCCGGCCGCTGGACGTGCGGGTTGTAGTACGGGCTGCCGGCGGTCACGCCGACCAGGCCGATGCCGAGCTCCTCCAGCAGGTCGAGCAGCTGGTGGGCCTCGCCCAGGTCGATCCCCAGGCCGGTGCCGTCGCCGCCGAACGCGTACCGGTATTCGCCGGTGCCGGCCGGCTCCCCCACGCCGTCCTCGCCGGCCCGGAACGGTCGCAGATCGAACGCCGAGAGGCGCACGCCGATCGCCAGGTCCGGTGCCCGGTCGCGGATGCCGGCCACCACCGAGCGGAGGAAGGTGGTGCGACCGGCGAGGTCGCCGCCGTAGCGGCCAGGCCGGTCGTGCGCGCTCAGCAGCTCGTGCAGGAGGTACCCGTGGCAGTGCTTCACGTCCACGAAGTCGAAGCCCGCCTGCCGAGCCAGGACCGCGGCGTCGACGTAGCGCTGCACCAGCTCGTCGAGCTCGTCGTCGGTGAAGACCTCCCGGGGTCCGGTGCCGACCCGCGCGTCGAGCTCGGGGTGCAGGTAGGCGGTGCGGGGCGCCGGGTCGGGGCCGGGCCGCGCGTAGCGACCCGAGTGGGTCAGCTGGAGCCCCACCACCTGGGCCGGGTCTAGGAGGGAGCGCAGGCCCGCGAGCTCGTCGACGGTGGCCTCGCCGATGACGAGCTGGTTCGGGTTGGCCCGGCCGTCGAGCTGCACCGCGGTGGCCTCGCCCCACACCAGACCGCAGCCGCTCGACCCGAACCGGCCCCAGCGCCGGCGGACGAGCTCGGTCGGGCGCCCGTCGGTGGTGCCGTCCCACCCCTCCATCGGCAGGATCGCGAACCGGTTCGCCACCGTTCTCGTTCCGGCCGAACCGTCGTGCAGCTCGAGCGGGGTGGAGAGCGGGCCCGAAGGGTCGACCTCGCGGTCGAACGGGATGCGCACGCCGAGCGAGTCGAGGTGGGCCACGAGGTCCTCGTGGCGGGCGAGCCGCTTGACCTGGGTGAGCCTCACAGCAGCGCGTCGAGCCGGTGGACGATGTCGGCCAGCACCTCGCGGTCGGCCAGCGGTCGGCGGGGCACGCCGTCGGGCGTGAGGTCGGTCGCGGCCCAGCCCCGCAGCTCGAGGAACATCGCTGCGTCGTGGCGGTACGCCGGCACCGGCGGGCGGAACGCGAACTGCCCGAGGTACTGCAGCACGTCGTTGAGCTCGTGGAAGGCGGGGTCGCCCTTCGCCCACGCCCGGTCGCGCGCCGCGAACGCGTCGGGCGCGAAGGTCGACAGGCCGAGCAGGTAGTCCGAGCCGTACACGACCATGTCGATCGCGAGGTCGTTGCCGGTCAGCACCATGAACTCGGGGCGGACCTCGTCGCGTACGGCCAGCCGCTCCCACTCGGCCACGCGGCTGAGCGACGAGTGCTTCGCGCCGATGCAGCGCTCGATGCCGACCATGGCGCGGTACGCGTCGAGCGACACGATGCGGCCGTAGGGCACGAACATCGGACCGAGCTCGAAGCCGATGAAGCGGTCGACCTCCGCGCCGATCGACGCCAGCGCTGCGACCCACTCGCCCTCGGGGAGCGAGCTGAGCCCGTTGGACGGGAAGATAACCGGCGTCGCACCCCGGCGGGCGATCTCCTGCGCGGCGGCGGCGTACGCGCCCAGGTCGAACCCGTCGCCCGGTCCGTCGGCCACGAAGGCCCCGGCCACGAACCGCCCGCCGGTGAGGTCGGCCGCCAGGTCGAGGGCCCGGGCCCGATCGGCCGGATCGAGCAGCTGCACGTAGCCGGTGTCCATGTTCACCGCAGGGGTGAGGCCGGCCTCCGCGGTGCGGACGACGTGGGCCTCGAAGGCGGCCCAGTCGATGCTGCCGTCCGCTGTGTAGGGCACGAGCACGGCCGACATGCCGGTGATCGTCCGGCCGGGCCGGATCGGCGGCGGGAGCGCGTCCATGGTCGAAGTCGTATCAGGCGGCGACCTTGAACCCGCCGTACCTCCACACGTTGCCCGCCGAGTCGACCCGTGTCGCGTAGATGTTCGACCCCGAGCCGGTGCGGCGGTCGCCCCACGCGACGAGCGCGGAGCCGCGGTCGAGCGCGCCGAGCGCCGGGCGCTCCTGGTCGTGCACCGCGGTCGAGATCGCGAAGCCGTCGGAACCGCTGACCGCCCCGGTGTCGCCGACGAACGTGCCGTAGATGTCGTCGCTCGTGGTCGAGCGGTCGTCGGTCCAGGCGACGAGGAAGCGACCGGCGCTGGCCGTGACCGCCGGCGCGGCCTGCACGCCCGGGCGCTGGGAGACGGCCAGGCCCGCCGGGTCCTCGGGCAGGCCGTCGGCACCGACGCGCGAACCGAAGACGTCGGTGCCGTTGCCCGCCCGCTCGTCGGCCCACACCACGAGGTAGCGACGACCGTTCCACGACACGGCGGGCGACCACTGGTCGCCCGGCGCTCGCGTGATCGCGACGCCGCCGGATGACGACGGGCTGCCGCTGCTCGACACGCGCGTGCCGTACACGTCGGTGCCCGTCCTCGGCCCGTCGCGGCGGTCGGCCCACGCGACGTACCAACCGGTGTCACCGGCCGCGACGGTCGGGCGGAGCTGATCGCGGGCTGCCGCGGACACGACCACCCCGGACGGGGCGGTCGCGCCGCCGCCCGATGCGACGCGCGTCGCGTAGACGTCGGTCGAGGTCCCCGAGCGGCGGTCCTGCCACGCGACGAGCCACGTCGACCCGAGTGCCCGCACCGCGGACCAGCTCTGCTCACCACGGGCGGTCGAGATCGGTCGACCGATGGGATCGAGGACGGTGCCGTCGGCCTTGACGCGCGCGCCGTAGATGTCGGCGGTTCCCGAGCGGGTGTCGGTCCAGGTGACCAGGAAGGTCGAGCCGTTCCACGCGACCGCCGGCTGGGTCTGGTCGCCGCTCGCGGCCGACACGACGATCGGCGTGGCGTCGAGCGGCGTGCCGTTCGACCCGATGCGCTCGGCCGCGACGTCGAGGGAATCGCCGTTGCGCTCCTGCCACACCACCAGCGACGTCGTCGGCGCGACGGCGACGTCCGGGAGCTCTCGGTCCTGCTCCGGCTGGCCGATCTGCACCTGCACCTCGGCTGACGACGCGGTCACCTCGCCCACCGAGATCGCGATGCCTTCCGGGCTGCGCCACGTCGCCCCGGAGCGCAGCGTCGCGCTGTACGGCGAGAGCCCGTCGCCCGGGCGCATGTCGAGCAGGCTCGCACCCGTGTCGCGCCCGCCGCTCCCGCTGCCCGACACCCGCACCTGCACGCCGTCGAGCCCCTCGGCGGGCAGGTCGCGGTCGTAGTCCAGCGCCTGGCGGTACTCGATCCAGTACACGCGATCGGTGCTCGTGCCGATGCGGATCGCGTGCGGACCGACCCCGTCCGCAGCCATCGGCGCCAGCGCCGCGACGCCGCCGCCCGAGAGGTCGACCTCCCGGTCGCGCAGCCAGCCGAGGCGGTCCTTCTGCGACGCGTTGAAGTGACCGACGAACGGGGAGCTGCCCATCGCGTCGTAGGTGTCACCGAACTCGTCGTACGTGCACGTGCCCCCGAGCACCTGCGTGCAGAGGTTCGAGTGGCTGTGCGAGAGCCCGTAGCTGTGGCCCTGCTCGTGCACGGTGGTCCGCCGGTCGATGGAGCCGTTCAGCCAGACGCCCGGAGCCCCGATGTAGGCCCACCCTGCGTAGGCACCGCAGTCGGCACCGGGCTGCGCGTTGGCGTTCGGGAAGTAGAGGATGAAGTTGTCGTACGAGCCCACGTCGTAGCCGAGCGCGGCGGCCGCCGCCTTGGCCTGGGTCATCGTCGAGGCGTGGTCGTCGTAGCAGCGGCCGTCGGCCGGACCAGCGATCTGCATCCACGGCGTCACGTCACCCCGCTGGGTCAGTTGGCCGTAGGACGCGTCCTCGTACCAACCGCTCGTGTCACCGAAGATCTGGTGGTACGCGTAGCCCGGCGTCACCGAATCCGGCGCGGTCCAGTAGGCGAGCATCACGAGCACGCGGGTCGTGCCGGTCGTCGGGAGCTGCTGGCTCGGGCCCGCCCGGAGCACCTGCGCGCGATCGACGGCGAGCCGTCGGTCGTGCAGCTCACCGGTGACCCGCACGCTCGCATTGACCGGTAGCTGCTGGCCGGTCAGGACGTAAGACGCGTCCCCGACCTGCAGCTCCTGGCGAACGACATCGCCTGACGGACCGTCGAGGACGCGTCCGGCCGAGGCGTGGTCACGCCCGGGCTGCTCGACCGTGTCGGCCGACAGCACCCGGACCACACCGACCAGCGTGGTGCGCCGAACGGCCGACGTCGCCCCGGCAGCGCTGCAAGGGGGGATGAAGGCCATCGCCGCGACCAGCGCGATAGCGATTGCTGCACATGCTCGGTTGTTCCCCAGCGGGGCCGGACGGTATCAGCTGTCGATCGACACCGGGATGGTGCGTGGGCCCCGGACCTGACCGGCCGACCACGTGACCGCGGACGGGTCCGCGAGGGAGAACCGGGGGAAGTGCTCGAGCCACACCTCGAGCGCCACCCGGACCTCCATGCGGGCCAGGTGCGAGCCGATGCAGCGGTGGATGCCGAGCCCGAACGCGGCGTGGCGGTTGACCTCTCGGTCGATCACGACCTGGTCGGCCTGCTCGAACTCCTCGGGGTCGCGGTTGGCCGACGGGAACGACAGCAGCACCCAGTCGTCCCGCTTCATCGGGCAGCCGTTCCACTCCATGTCGTCCTTGACCAGCCGGGCCATCGTGACCGGCGCGAAGGCCCGCAGGAGCTCCTCCATGGCCGTCGGCAGCAGGCCGGGATCGGCGACCAGCCGCTCGCGATCCTCGGGGTGGCCGGCCAGGTGCCAGATCGACGCGCCGATCGCGCTCCAGGTCGTGTCGATGCCGGCGATGAGCAGCAGGCCCATGGTCCCGGTGACGTGGTCCTCGTTCAGCGGCTCGTCGCCCATCTTGGCGTCGAGCAGGAACGAGGTGAGGTCGTCACGCGGGTTGGCCTGGTGGTCGGCCACCTGCTCGTCGAGGTAGCCGAAGAGGGCCTGGATGTCACCGAAGCGCTCCTCGATCGGCGCGTTCACGCCCTCGAGCACGTTCTTCACGAACTCGCGGAAGCGGTCTGCGTCCTCGTGCGGGAAGCCGAGCATCTGGGCGATGACCCGCACCGGCACGTGCTGCGCGTACTCGACCGCCGCATCGATGACGCTCTTGCCCTCGAGCTTCGACAGCAGCTCGTGGCAGAACTCGCGGGTGAACGGCTCGAGCCGCTCGATCGCGCGCGGCGCGAAGGCAGGCAGCAGCAGCCGGCGGGCGTCGTGGTGGAACGGCGGGTCCGACGAGATCGGCGGGGCGACGCCCTGGGGCGCGAGCTCGAAGGGCGGCCGGTGGTTGCCCATCACGACCATGCGGGAGGAGAAGTGGTCGGTGTCGTAGGCGACCGCGGCGACGTCCTCGTGGCGGGTCGGGAGCCAGCCGCCGCCGTAGCGCTCGGTGTGCGCGATCGGGCAGCGCTCACGCAGGTCGTCGAGGATCGGGTACGGGTCGGCCGCCCACACCGGGTCCAGGTGGTCGAAGTCGGTGGCGAAGTCCTCGACGGGCGCCTCCGTCGGCTCGTTGTTGAAGCCCTGCTCCTCGACCTCGCCGTAGAGCTTGCGCTCCCCCGTGTCCGTCATGACGCTTCCTCGATCGTGATCGCGTTCTCCGGGCAGTTGGCCACCGCGAGGCGGGCCGCCGACTCCTGCTCGGCGGCGACGGTGCCATCGCCCCGTTCGACGCCGTTGCCGATCTCATCGGCATCGAACACCTCGGGTGCAACGGCGTAGCAGCGACCGTGACCCTGGCAGAGCTCCTGGTCGACGTGGACCTTCATTCGGTTACCTCCCGGTAACCCATCCTGCCCGACCGGCGTCGGTTGGTGCAGTCCCCGTGCCAGAAGTCACGGCACTCCTTCAGATGGGGGGCAGGTGCTGCTGGAGGCCGATGAGGTGGCGGAGCGGGTCGCCGGCCTGGTGCACGCGATCGAGGACGGTGCGGATCGTCCAGCGGTCCGGCGCCAGGTCCGGGTCGTCGAGCTCGTCCCACTCGATCGGCACCGACACCGGCGCGCCGGGTGCGGGCCGCGCGCTGAACGGCGCGACGAGCGTCTTGTTGATCGCGTTCTGCGTGTAGTCCAGCCGG
>JAFBAD010000281.1 GCA_019247975.1 Acidimicrobiia bacterium | reverse complement strand
GCGCGTCGACCGCCTCCTGCAGCATCCGCTTCTCGTTGTTCACGATGATCTCGGGTGCGCCGAGGTCGAGGAGCCGCTTGAGGCGGTTGTTGCGGTTGATGACCCGGCGGTACAGGTCGTTCAGGTCGGAGGTCGCGAAGCGGCCGCCGTCGAGCTGGACCATCGGGCGCAGCTCCGGCGGGATCACCGGAACGACGTCGAGGATCATCGCCCGCGGGTCGTTGACCCGGCGGCCGTTGTCGTCGCGGCGGTTGAACGCAGCGACGATCTTCAGCCGCTTGACGGCCTTCTGCTTGCGCTGGGCCGACAGGGGGCGCTGGCCCTCCGGCGGGTCGAGCGCGACGCGGAGCTTGACCTCTTCCTCGTCGAGGTCGAGCCGGTCGATGAGCGACTTGATCGCGTCGGCGCCCATGCCGCCCTCGAAGTACTCGCCGTAGCGGTACTCGAGCTCACGCCACAGGAGCTCGTCCTCGATGATCTTGCGGGCGAAGAGGTCCTTGAACTCGTCGAACGCGCGCTGGAGGCGGTCGACCTCCTCGTCGTAGCGCTCGCGGACGGCGGCCTGGTCCTTCTCGAAGGCCCGCTGGCGGGCCTTGATGTCGGAGTCCTTGGCGCCTTCCTTCTCCATCTCGGCGATCTCGGCCTCGACCTCTTCGGAGCGGCGGGCGAGCTCGAGCTCACGCTGCTTCTCGATCTCGTCGCGGTCGGCGAGCATCTCGTTCTCGAGGTTCGGCAGGTCCTCGTGGCGGCGCTCCTCGTCGACCCAGGTGACGAGGTTGGCCGCGAAGTAGATGACCTTCTCGAGCTGCTTGGCCTTCAGCTCCTCACGGACCTCGGTGCCCATGAGCAGGTACGCGAGCCAGCTGCGGGTGCCGCGCAGGTACCAGATGTGCACGACGGGGGCGGCCAGCTCGATGTGGCCCATGCGCTCGCGCCGGACCTTGGAGCGGGTGACCTCCACCCCGCAGCGCTCGCAGATGATGCCCTTGAAGCGGACCCGCTTGTACTTGCCGCAGTAGCACTCCCAGTCCTTGGTCGGACCGAAGATCTTCTCGCAGAAGAGCCCGTCCTTCTCCGGCTTGAGCGTGCGGTAGTTGATGGTCTCCGGCTTCTTGACCTCGCCGTTCGACCACGTGCGGATGGAGTCCGCGGTGGCCAGGCCGATCCGGAGCTGGTCGAAGGTGTTGACGTCGAGCATGTGTGTTCTGGGGTTCCCTTCGCTCAGAGCCGGACGCGGCGACGGTCGTCGTCGTCGTCGTCAGACCCTCGTTCGGGTCGGGACAGGTCGATGCCGAGCTCCTCGGCGGTGCGGAAGATGTCCTCGTCGAGCTCGCGCATCTCGATCTCCTCGCCGGTCTTGGCGAGGACCTCGACGTTGAGGCACAGGGCCTGCATCTCCTTGATGAGCACCTTGAAGGACTCGGGGATGCCGGGCTCGGGGATGTTCTCGCCCTTGACGATGGCCTCGTAGACCTTCACGCGGCCGAGCACGTCGTCGGACTTGATGGTCAGGAGCTCCTGCAGGCAGTAGGCGGAGCCGTAGGCCTCGAGGGCCCACACCTCCATCTCACCGAAGCGCTGGCCGCCGAACTGCGCCTTACCGCCCAGCGGCTGCTGGGTGATCATCGAGTACGGACCGGTCGACCGGGCGTGGATCTTGTCGTCCACGAGGTGGGCCAGCTTCAGGATGTAGACGTAGCCGGTGGTGACCGGGTTGTCGTAGGGCTCGCCGGTGCGGCCGTTGTAGAGCTGCGTCTTGCCATCGTGCTGGATCAGCCGGCCGCCGTTGCCGTACTCGGGGTACTGGCTCTCCGGGTGCAGGTTGTCGAGGATCGCTTGGATGGTCGGGTGCTTCCCGGCCTGGCCCTCCTCGTCCCAGTGGGCGCCGTCGAAGACCGGCGTGGTGATGAGGGTCGACGGCCGCGTGTTGGTGCGGGTCTTGCCCTCGGTGCCGCGGATCGGCTGCTCGCCGACCTCACCGCCCTTCGCGCCGTCCCAGCCCCAGCGGGCCGCGTAGCCCAGGTGCGCCTCGAGGACCTGGCCCACGTTCATGCGGGACGGGACGCCGAGGGGGTTGAGGATGATGTCGACGGGGGTGCCGTCGGCCATGAACGGCATGTCCTCGAGCGGGAGGATCTTGGAGATCACGCCCTTGTTGCCGTGGCGGCCGGCCAGCTTGTCGCCCACGCTGATCTTGCGCTTCTGGGCGACGTAGACCTTCACCAGCTGGTTGACGCCCGGCGGAAGCTCGTGGCCGTCGTCGCGGTTCTGGACCTTGACGTCGATGACCTTGCCCTCTTCGCCGTGGGGCACCTTGAGGGAGGTGTCACGGACCTCGCGGGCCTTCTCACCGAAGATGGCGCGGAGCAGGCGCTCCTCGGGGGTGAGCTCGGTCTCGCCCTTGGGCGTGACCTTGCCGACCAGCACGTCGCCGGCGCCGACCTCGGCACCGATGCGGATGATCCCCCGCTCGTCGAGATCGGCCAGGATCTCTTCGGAGAGGCTCGGGATGTCCCGGGTGATCTCCTCGGGGCCGAGCTTCGTGTCGCGGGCGTCGACCTCGTGCTCGTGGATGTGGATCGACGTGAGCACGTCGTCACGGACCATCCGCTCGCTGAGGATGATGGCGTCCTCGAAGTTGTAGCCCTCCCACGGCATGAACGCGACGAGCAGGTTCTTGCCCAGCGCGAGCTCGCCGTTGTCGGTCGAGGGGCCGTTGGCGAGGATGTCGCCGAGCTTGATCTTGTCGCCCTCGCGGACCACCGGCTTCTGGTTGATGCAGGTGTCCTGGTTCGACCGCTCGAACTTGAGCAGCCGGTACACCTTGCGGCCGATGCGGCGGCCATCGGTGTCGAGGACCTTCTCGTCGTACTCGACGGTGATGTGGTCGCCGTCGACCTCGGTCACGGTGCCGTTGCCGAGGGCGATGATCATGTCCGCCGCGTCGCGGGCTGCCCGGGCCTCGACGCCGGTGCCGATGTAGGGGGCCTCGGCCTTGACCAGCGGCACCGCCTGCTTCTGCATGTTGGCGCCCATGAGCGCCCGGTTGGCGTCGTCGTGCTCGAGGAACGGGATGAGCGCGGTGCCGATCGAGACGATCTGCTTCGGCGAGACGTCCATCATCTGGACCTCGTCGCGCGGCACCGAGCTGATCTCGGTGGTGGCGCCGAAGAAGACGTCCCGCTCGAGCTGCAGCTTCAGCTCACCGAGGGTCGCAGCCTGCGGCGAGCGCCGCACGAGGACGCGGTCCTCCACGAACTTGTTGTTGCCGTCGAGGGGAGCGTTCGCCTGGGCGACGACGTACTCCTCCTCCTCGTCCGCAGCGAGGTACACGATCTCGTCGGTGACCTTGCCGCCGGTCACCTTGCGGTACGGCGACTCGATGAAGCCGAACGGGTTGACCCGGGCGAAGGTGGCCAGGGCGCCGATCAGGCCGATGTTCGGGCCCTCCGGCGTCTCGATCGGGCACATGCGGCCGTAGTGGCTGAAGTGCACGTCGCGCACCTCGAAGCCGGCCCGCTCACGGGACAGACCACCCGGGCCGAGCGCCGAGAGGCGGCGGCGGTGGGTGAGGCCCGACAACGGGTTCACCTGGTCCATGAACTGGGACAGCTGGCTGGTGCCGAAGAACTCCTTGATGGCGGCGACCACCGGCCGGATGTTGATGAGCGTCTGCGGCGTGATCGCCTCGACGTCCTGGGTGGTCATGCGCTCGCGCACGACCCGCTCCATGCGGGAGAGGCCGATGCGGACCTGGTTCTGGTTCAGCTCACCGACCGAGCGGATGCGCCGGTTGGCGAAGTGGTCCTGGTCGTCGAGGCGGTAGCCGGGCTCGGCGTTGACCAGGTGGAGCAGGTAGGTGGTGGCCGCGAGGACCTCGCAGCGCGACAGGACCGGCTGGCCGGGCTCGGGCTTGTCGATGTCGATCATCGGGAACGTCTCGGCGAGGCGATCGACCTCGGCGCCGAGCTTGCGGTCGAGCTTGTAGCGGCCGACCCGGCTCAGGTCGTAGCGGCGGGGCTCGAAGAACGCGTTGCGGAAGTACGCACGGGCGGACTCCACCGACGGCGGCTCACCCGGGCGGGCCCGCTTGTAGATCTCGACGAGGGCTTCGTCCTGGGTCGGGGCGAGCTCGCGGTCCTTCTCCCACTGGCCCTCGAGGAAGTCGAACTGGCGGACGAACGCATCGAGGAACCCGGGCGCCTGCTCCTCGTCGTAGCCGAGGGCACGGAGGAGGACGAACAGGCTGAGGCGGCGCTTGCGGGCGACGCGGGTGCCGGCGGTGACGTCCTTGCCGGGCTTCTGCTCGACGTCGAACTCGATCCACTCACCGCGGTAGGGGTGGATGGTGCCGGTGACGAGCTGGTGCTTCGCGAGGTTGCGGAGGCGGAACCGCTCACCGGGCTGGAAGATGACGCCGGGCGAGCGCACGAGCTGGCTGACCACGACGCGCTCGGTGCCGTTGATGATGAAGGTGCCCTTGTCGGTCATCACGGGGAAGTCCCCCATGAAGACCGTCTGCTCCTTGATCTCGCCGGTGGTGGCGTTCATGAACCGGGCGCGCACGAAGATCGGCGCGCTGTAGGTCATGTCCTTCTCCTTGCACTCCTCGACCGAGAACTTCGGCTCGGGGCGCAGGTCTTCGTCGTTCGGGTCGAACTCCAACTCGAGCTGCAAGGTCTCGGTGAAGTCCTTGATCGGGGAGATGTCCCGGAAGGTGTCAGCGAGACCGTTCTTCAAGAACCAATCGAACGAAGCGCGCTGGATGGCGATGAGATCCGGTAGTTCGAGCGCCTCGTCGAGGTTCGCGAACGAGTACCGGTCCCGAATGGTGGAGCGGGCAGGCAAGGACGACTCCTCGAGCACAAGGTTCACGCGGGGAAGGCCGTGCCCGGCCGCGGCGGAGCCACGTCGAAATCGACGGGGGCGCAGCGGGGGAGCACGACAGCAGTCATGCTAGAGGGCGGGCGCGGTCAACAGCAACCCAACAGCCATGCAGCGGAACCGGACCCTCCCGGGCACGGTCACACGTTGGCGGAAAGGGTAAATCGCTCGCCCTGGGTGGTCAAGGAGGGTGCGGGAGCGAATCCCGACACCCTCCGCGGGCGCCGTCGGGGCTACTTGAGCTCGACGGTGGCGCCGGCTCCCTCGAGCTGCGCCTTGGCCTTCTCGGCGTCCTCCTTGGAGGCCTTCTCGAGGATCGGCTTCGGCGCGTTGTCGACGAGGTCCTTCGCCTCCTTCAGCCCGAGGCTGGTGAGGGCGCGGACCTCCTTGATCACGTTGATCTTCTTGTCGCCGGCGGCGGTCAGGACGACGTCGAACTCGTCCTTCTCGTCCTCGGCCGCCGCACCACCGCCATCGCCACCGGCGGCCGGAGCCGCAGCGGCTGCCGCTACCGGCGCGGCCGCGGTGACGCCGAACTTCTCCTCGAAGTCCTTCAGCAGCTCGCTCAGCTCGAGCACCGACATGTCGGCGATCGCATCGAGGATCTCTTCCTTGGTGGCCATGGTTCAGCTCTCCTGGGTTGCATCCGCGGCCTCGGCCGCGGGGGTCTCGTCGCTCGCAGCGGGGGCTTCCTCTGCGGCAGGGGTCTCTTCGGCGGGCGCAGGCGCGTCCTCGGCCGGTGCGGCTTCCTCGGCCGGGGCGGCGTCCTCGGCCGGTGCGGCCTCGTCGGTGGGGGCGGGCCCGTCCTCGGCCGGCTCGGGGGCTTCGGGTGCGCCGCCCTTCTGGTCGATCAGGGCCTGCAGGCCGTAGGCAAGGTTGCGGGGCAGCGCCTGGAGCAGGCCGGCGAACTGCACCATCGGCGCGGCCATCGCGCCGGCCAGCTTGGCGAGCAGCACCTCACGGGGCTCGACCTCGGCCAGCGCCCGGGCGCCGTCGGCGTCGAGCACGCTCTCACCGAGCAGGCCGCCTTTGATGATGAGCGCCGGGTTCGTGCGGGAGAAGTCCCGCAGCGCCTTCGCGATGTTGACCGGGTCTCCGTCGACGAACGCGATCGCGGTGGGGCCGAGCAGGAGGTCGTCGAGCTCGAGGCCCAGCTCCCGGGTCGCGAAGCGGACCAGGGTGTTCTTGTAGATCTTGTACTCACCGCCGGCGGCGCTGAGCGCCCGGCGGAGCTCGGCCATCGCAGCCACGTTGAGCC
>JAFBAD010000175.1 GCA_019247975.1 Acidimicrobiia bacterium | reverse complement strand
CCCACCTCGACCGCATGTGCGGCGCGCCGTACACGACCCGGTTCCTCGGCGACACCCTGCGGGGCCGCAAGCTGGTGTCGGTCGAGCGGGCGGTGCAGCTGATGACCGAGGCGCCCGCGAAGCTGTTCGGCATCCGCGACCGCGGTCGCGTGGTCGAGGGTGGGCACGCCGACCTCGTCGTCATCGACCCCGACTCGGTCGGCGCGGAGCACGCGACGCTCGTGCACGACCTGCCGGGCAACACGGCTCGGCTCACGGCCCAGTCCTTCGGCGTCTCGCGCGTGTTCGTCAACGGCGCGCTCACGGTGGTCGACGGCGAAGCGACGGGTGCCCTTCCCGGCACGATCCTCCGCTCGGGTCGCGACACCGACACGGTGAGCACCGTCTGACCCCTACGGGGACGGGTCGGGCTCGCTCGTGAGGGGCGCGAGCAGTTCGACCACCTCCTGCTGGTCGAAGAAGCGGGCCCAGCCGAGCGGCGTCGCGTCGTAGCGGGCGTCGAGCAGCTGCGGGTCTGCGCCGAGCTCGAGGAGCGTGCGGACCAGCTCGGTGTCGCCGTTGCCGGCGGCGACGTGGAGGCCGGTCTCCCACGGCTGGTTCGAGGGGACGTCGCTGCGGCCGTAGGCGTTCACGTCGAACCCGGCCTCGACCAGGAGCCCGACCGACGACGGCGCACCCTGCTCGGCCGCCCACACCGGCAGCCCGAACCGGAGCCGGCGCGCCTCGGTCACCGTCGCCCTGTCGGTCGCGCGCACTGCGTCCTCGTCACCGGCCATCACCGCGGCGATGAAGGCGTCGACCGGTTCGAGGTCGACCTGGCGGGCGCCGAGCGCGAGCAGCTGGTCGGCAAGGGCGCGGTGCCCGCTCGTCAACGCGATCTCGAGCGGCGTGGCGCCGTTGGCCGCGTCCACGCGCAGCTCGGTGAACGGGCTGACGACATCGACCCCGTTTGCTGCCAACAGCTCGACCCGCTCACGCTGGTCGTGGGTGACCGCCCACCACAGCAGGTTCCGCAGCATGACCGCCGGTGACTCGAGCGCATCGCCGAGCAACCGGTGCCACGGCCCCTTGGTGTCGCGCCCGAGGCCGAACTCGAACAGCAGCACGAGGTGGTCGTCGTTGGGGCCGAACATCCGGTTGTAGAGCGCCTGCTCGTCGTTCGGGTCGGCGCCGGCGTCGAGCAGCAGGCGGGCGAACCCGAGCGCGTGCGGGTGCGTCGGCTGGTCCTGCTCGCCGGACCCGAACACGCCAGTGAGGACGGTGAACGGCGTGGGGAGCCCGTGCCAGAAGCGGCCGTCGTTCGGGTCGGCACCCGCGTCGAGCAGCAGCCGTGCGGTGTCGCGCGTCGCCTCCCAGCCGATGTCGAGATCATGGCGCGCGTAGGCCTGGTACAGGAGCGGTGACCAGCCGTGAGGAGCCAGGATCGACGTCGCGAGCGACGGGTCGTCCGCCAGCTGTCGCCGCACCGAGTCGACATCGGCGCACGCCGCTGCGACTGCGATGTTCGAGCCCGGCAGCTCGGGGTGCTCGCGCAGCAGCTGAGCGGCCGCGTCCCGCTGCGAGGGGCTGTCGTCCTCGTAGGTCAGACAGGCCAGGCGCAGGAAGCGGTCCGCGAGGGGCTCGTCGTCGGGCGCGGGCGCGCCCGGGGTCCACGAGCGGGCGTGCACCACCTCGACGTGGCGGCGCAGGCGGGCCCAGCTCGCGAACCCGTGTCGACGGGCCAGGACGAGCTGGGCTGCGCTGAGCGGGAAGGTCGCCAGGTCGGGCGGGCTGGGGTGGTGCTCGGCCGCCAGTGCGCATGCGTCGGCCTGGCCGGCGCGCACCGCCCGCTGGAGCTCACGGGCGCGGGTGCGGAGCTGCCCGAGATCGGGGTCCTGCGGGAGAGGGACGGTCGGCATCGCGACCTCCTTACCAACACTTCGAAGGCAATACCGGTCGGGATCCGACCGGTATTGCCTTCAGACGTCGCCTTCGTAGGGGAAGCCGAGGTCCGGCGCGGTGATCAGCGCGCGGAACTCGTAGCCCCGCTCGGCGGCCATCGCCGCGCAGGTGCCGCCCCGGTCGACCACCGGGGCGAGGAGCACGACCTCGGCGCCGGCCGCCTCGATGACCTCGGCCGCCTCGAGCATCGACACCCCCCGGGTCACGGCGTCCTCGGTGATGACCACCCGGTCACCCGGGTCGAGCGCGCCGGCGATCCGACCGCCGCCGCCGTGGTCCTTCACCTCCTTGCGGACGCTGAAGGCCTTGAGCGGGCGGCCCCGAACGGTCGCGACCGCAGCGGTGCAGAACGCCGCCGCGTCGGCGCCCATGGTCAGGCCGCCGAGGGCGGTGGTGCCGTCGGGGAGGACGTCGAGGAGGGCGTCAGCGACGAGGACCAGGCCGTCGGGACGGCACGTCGTCTGCTTCGCGTCGATGAACCAGGTGGTCGGCTTCCCGGACTTCAGCACGAAGTCGCCGCGGCGCACAGCGTGCGCGAGCAGGTGCTCACGCAGGGCGTCGTGGGGCATCGGCGGCCGACCCTAACCGCCCCGCCGGATCGGCCAGCAGGGATACGGCCGTGTGCGCTGGCGACCGGCTGCACGTGCTGTCACAGTGGGGCACCGATGTCCGTCGTGATCGCCGTCGCCAACCAGAAGGGCGGGGTGGCGAAGACGACCACCGTCCACGCCCTCGGCGACGCCCTGGTCGCGCAAGGTCGCCGGGTGCTGCTGGTCGACCTCGACCCGCAGGCGTCGCTCACCTGGGCCGCCGGCATCGACACCGAGGCGCTCGAGCTCTCGCTCCACGACGTGCTGCTCGGCCGGGCCGAGGTCGCCGACGTCCTCGCGAAGGCCGGCGACCTGCACGTGATCCCGTCGAGCATCGACGTCGCGGGCGCCGAGATGCACCTCCTCACCAAGACCGGCCGGGAGTACGTGCTCCGCCGGGCGCTGGAGCGGGTGCTCGCCGACTACGACCTCGTGCTGATCGACTGCCCGCCGTCGCTCGGCATCCTCACCATCAACGGCCTGACCGCTGCGTCCGACGTGCTCGTCCCCCTCCAGTGCGAGGCACTCAGCCAGCGGGGCGTCGGCCAGCTGCTCGAGACGATCGACGACGTCCGCTCGTACACCAACCCGCGCCTGCGCGTGATGGGCGTCGTCGCGACCATGTACGACGGCCGCACGAAGCTCGCCCACCAGGTGGTCGACGAGGTGCGCGACCAGTACGACCTCGAGGTGCTCGACCCGCCGGTCCCGAAGTCGGTGCGGGTGGCCGAGGCCCCCGCCGCGCACCGGTCGGTGCTGCGTCACGCGCCGAGGTCGAAGAGCGCCGAGGCCTACCGCGCCCTGGCGCGCGAGATCGATGCGCGTCGCCAGAAGGAGGAGCGATGAAGTCCCTCGACCCGCAGGGCAAGCGCGCGCTGTTCGAGACGCCTCCGAGCGCGGCACCGGACATCATCCACGCCGGGCCGCAGCGCTCGGGCCGCGAGGCGCTCTTCTCGACCGGCGAGCGCCGCACCGGCACCGCCATCGTGGAGTGCTCGAGCTGCGGCGTGCGCTCCCGCGCCTCGCTCGCCGACGTCGGCGTGCGCCTGGTGAGCCTCTCGGCGTTCCTGCCGGGCCGCCGGCACCCGCACTGGATGCGCTGCCCGGCGTGCGGCACCCGCCAGTGGTGCCGCATCGGCTGGACCGAGTAGCAACCCCACCCCCGTTCTTGGCCGGGTTTGCCGCGCATGGCGCGGGTAACCGGGCCAATTTCGCCTTGGGGTGGGGTCAGGTGAGGTGGACTTGGCCTTCGCCGCGGGTGACCTCGCCGATCTCGACGGCGCGGTGGCCGTTGGCCCGGAGGGTGTCGAGGGCGCGGTGGGCGTCGTCCGAGGCGACGACCACGACCATGCCGATCCCGAGGTTGAAGACGCGGGCCATCTCGTCGTCGGCGATGCCGCCGAGCCGGCGGATCTCGCCGAACACACGCGGCTCCTCCCAGGATCGGCGCTCGATCTGCACGTCGACGTTGCGGGGCAGCACGCGGGCCAGGTTCGACGCCATGCCGCCACCGGTGATGTGGGCGGCCGCGTGCACGTCGACGTGGCGGAGCAGGGCGAGGATCGCCGGCGCGTAGATCACCGACGGCTCGAGCAGCTCGTCGGCCAGCGTGTGGCGGGCGCCCTGGTAGGCGGGCTCGTCGAGGCCTCGGCCGGCGATGTCGAAGAAGACCCGCCGGGCCAGCGAGTAGCCGTTGCTGCGCAGGCCCGGCGACGGCAGGCCGATCGCGATGTCGCCGGGTCGGACCGCGTCCGGCCCCAGCATCTGGTCGCGCTCGACCACGCCCACGGAGAAGCCGACGAGATCGAACTCGCCGGGCTCCATCGCACCCGGGTGCTCGGCCATCTCGCCGCCGATCAGCGCGCAGCCGGCTTGCCGGCAGCCCTCGGCCACACCTTCGACGAGCTGCTCGATCTGGTCCGGGTCGAGCTTGCCGACCGCGATGTAGTCGAGGAAGAAGAGCGGCTCGGCGCCCTGGCACACGAGGTCGTCCACGCACATGGCGACCAGGTCCAGGCCGATGGTGTCGAAGCGGCCGGTCGCCTGCGCGACGAGCGCCTTGGTGCCGACCCCGTCGGTCGACGAGACGAGCACCGGGTGGCGGTAGCGGTGGGCGGCGAAGGAGAACAGCCCGCCGAAGCCACCGATGTCGCCGATGACCTCGGGCCGGAACGTCGAGCGCACCTTCTCCTTGATCCGCTCGACCGCCTCCTCGCCCGCGCCGATGCTGACACCCGCGGCCTCGTAGGTCGTGCCCGCCGAACCTTCGGCCGGCTCAGATCTCGACGGGTCCACCGGACTCCGGGGCGTCGCGACGACGGACCTCGTCGGCCGGGAGCAGCGACGCCTCCTCGAGCACGGCGCGCGCCGCGCTCGACGAGTCGCGCTCGATGGCCAGCGGACCTTCCTTCTCGAGCACGCCCTTGCGCAGCTCGACCGGCACCGGGACCGGATAGGTGCCGGTGAAGCAGGCGGTGCAGAACGCGCCGGGGTCGTGCGCGGTGGACGTGAGCAGCCGGTCAAGGTCGATGTAGGCGAGCGTGTCGACGCCGAGGTAGGCGCGGATCTCCTCGACGTCGCGGTTGGCCGCGAGGAGCTGGTTCGCGTCGCCGAAGTCCATGCCGTAGAAGCACGGCCACCGCACCGGCGGCGACGTGAGCCGGAGGTGCACCTCGAGCGCGCCGGCTTCCCGCAGCATCCGCACGAGCTGCTTCTGCGTGGTGCCCCGCACGACCGAGTCGTCGACCACGACGAGCCGGCGGCCGCTCACGTTGGCCCGCAGCGGGTTGAACTTCATGCGCACGCCGAGCGCCCGCATCTCCTGGCTCGGCGCGATGAACGTGCGCCCGATGTAGCGGTTCTTGACCAGACCCTGGCCGAAGGGGATCCCGCTGGCCCGGGCGTAGCCCTCGGCCGCGGGCACGCCGCTCTCGGGCACGCCCATGACCATGCCCTCGGCGTCGGGGTAGGCCGTCTCCTCGGGGAGCGGCGCCTGCTCGGCCAGTAGCTCGCCCTGGCGGACGCGGGCGTGGTGGACGCTCTGGCCGTAGAGCAGCGTGTCGGGCCGGGCGAAGTACACGA
>JAFBAD010000129.1 GCA_019247975.1 Acidimicrobiia bacterium | reverse complement strand
CGGGCTGCTCGTGCGGGCCCGGCGGCACGACCGGCCCGACCCCGACGTCGAGATCGCATGGGCCGGCACCCGCCTCGACCGCCTGCTCGCCGACGTCCGCGGCCGCTGACGTGGATGCCCACGCCACCCCCCGCCCCCACCCCCGATCGAAATTGGCCCGGTTAGCCGCTCATTGCGCGGTGAACCGGGCCAAGAACGGAATGGGCTGCCGCCCCCGACCGAAATTGGCCCGGTTGGCCGCGCATTGCGCGGTGAACCGGGCCAAGAACGGGGTGGGTGGTCGCTGATGGCGCTGGCGCTCGACACGACCGCACTGCTCGCCCGGTACCTGGGTGGGCCGGCGCGAGCGGTCGTCCTGCAGGCGATGGCCGACGACCGCGACTGGTGCGCGTCCGCGCTCGCGCTGAGCGAGGCGCTGATGCTGGTCGACCGCGTCGCCGACGACCGCGCCACGCAGGACGCGCTGCGACGTGCGGTGCGCGACGACTGGGAGCGGGTGCACGTCGTACCGGTCGACGCCCGCGCTCTCGACCGCGCCGCCGAGCTCGGGCGCACCCAACCGCTCAAGACCGTCGACGCGCTCCACCTCGCCGCGGCCGACCGCCTCCCCCGCCCGGTCCGCTACGCAACCTTCGACGCCAATCAGATCCCCGTCGCCCTCTCCCTCGGCTTCGAGGTCATCAGCGGCTGACCCCCGAGCCCGAAATCGGCCGGTTCGCCGCGCATGCCGGGGGGAACCGGGCCAATTTCGGGTTGTGGGAGGCTCCAGGGCGATGAGCTTCGGTCCGCTGGTACCCGCCGACGAGTCCTTCACTCACCAGATCACCCAGACGTTCGCGACCGTTGCGCAGTCCGATCGCTCGTGGACCGAGAAGGTCTGCGCGATGGCGACCCCGGGCGACGGCGCGCTCCAGCTCGCGTTCGGCATGGGGAAGTACACGAACCGCGGCGTGCTCGACGCGTACGCGGGCGTCAGCCGTGGCGTCGAGCAGTGGACCGTGCGCGCGAGCCGCCGGCTGTGGCCCGACGTCGAAGCGACCGCGGTCGGGCCGATCACCTACGAGGTGCTGGAGCCGTTGCAGTCGGTGCGCTTCAGCCTCGCCGCGAACGACGTCGTGCCCGTCGCCTTCGAGTGGACGTTCACCGGCGCGGTCCCGCCCGCGCTCGAGCAGCACGAGCAGCACCGCAGCCGCGACGGCCTGCGGCTCGATGCGGACATCGTCCGTTACCACCACATCGGGACCGCGACGGGCTGGGTCGAGATCGACGGCGAACGCACCGAGCTGGACGAAGCAGCCGTGTCGACCCGCGACCACTCGTGGGGCGTCCGCTACATGGTCGGTGCACCGGAGACCGACGTGGAGGACGCGTCGCGTCCCGACGGTGTGCAGACGATCGTGCTGTGGTCACCCGTGCTCTGCGAGCGTCCCGACGGTTCGCGCTACGGCCTGCACCTCTACTACCAGCGGCATGCGTTCGGGGGTTGGGAGCGGGTCGAGCTGCAGGGCGGCGTCGAGCATCCCGACGGCCGGCGCGAGCCGTTCGCGGCAGTCGTGCCGAAGCTCGAGGTGCGCGACGACAACCGCCGGCTGCTCGGCGCCGAGCTGCAGTGCACGATGGCGGACGGCTCGTCCCGACCGATCACGGTCACGCCGCTCGGCGACACCGGCTTCCACCTCGGGACCGGGCTCTACTTCGGTCTCGACGGCCACTGGCACGGCGAGTGGCGGGGCGACCGGCACGTCGACGGCGAGCACATCGCCGACTGCTCGGACGTCGAGACCGCGCACCGCATCCACCAGTTCCGCGACTGCGTGATCCGGGTGGACGATCCGCTCGGCGGCGGCACCGGCGTCGGCAACATGCAGAGCCTCGTGGTCGGCGCCCATCCGGAGATCGGCCTGACCCAGCAAGCGTCGTTCATGTGACCCTGGCGATCGAGCGCGACCTCGACCAGCTCCGGAGCGGCATCGAGCGCTGGCTCGGCCGCACGGTGCACCACCTCGAACGGCCTGCGCCGGGCTGGTCGTGCGAGACCGTCATCGTCGACGACGAGGTGGTCATCCGCCTGCCGCCGCTGGGCGACGGCGCGTTCCCCGACTACGACCTCGGACTGCAGGCTGCGGTGCAGCAACGGGTCGCTGCCGCCGGGGTGCCGGTCGCGACTGACCTCCGGTACGAACCGGACCCCGACGTGCTCGGCGCGCCGTTCCTCTCCATGGGCTTCGCGCACGGCGTCATCCCGTCCGACTTCACGGCCGGCGATCCCTGGCTGCGCGACCTCCCCGACGACGAAGCCCGACGCACGGTCTGGCAGACGTTCGTCGACGCGGTGCTGACGATCGGCGAGGCCGACTGCGACGGCCTCGGACTGCGAACCGGGCTCCGGGCGGAGCTCGTCTGGTGGGACCGCTACATCGGCTGGGCGACCGACGGCGCGCCACCGCCGGATCTCGCTTCGGCGCTCGCGTGGTGCGCCGCGAACCAGCCCGCGACCGAGCCGCCCGCCGCGCTGCTCTGGGGCGACGTGCGGCTCGGCAACGTCGTCTTCGATCCGGACGCCCGCACACCGGTCGCGGTGCTCGACTGGGACATGACGTCAGCCGGTCCCACCGAGATGGACCTGGCGTGGTTCCTCGCGCTCGAAGGGGTGCAGGCGGACCTCAGCGGGATCACGGTCCCCGGCTTCGGCGCCGAGCAGGACGTGATCACACGGGCCGAAGCGCGCGCCGGTCGACCGCTCCGAGACCTCGACTGGCACGTGACGTTCGCGCTCGTCCGGGCGGCCGCAGTCGCGACGCGACTGGCCGTCCTGTTCGAGCGGGCCGGGCAGCGCTCGATGTTCCGCATCGGTCAGGATCCGACGCTCGCCGCCGCGGTCGCTCGCATCGACGCTCGGTAGCCTCGACCCATGGCTGACACGCTGCACTGGTCGGACACGGGGGCGGAGATCCACAAGGTCGTGGTCGGCCCGATGGACAACAACGTCTTCGTGCTGCGCTGCACCGAGACCGGCGACGCGGTGCTGATCGATGCGGCGAACGAGCACGAGCGGCTGCTCGACCTGTGCGACCGGCTCGGCGTCACGCGGGTGCTCGAGACCCACGGCCACTGGGACCACATCCAAGCGGTGCCCGCGGTGCGTGACGCGGGTTACCGCGTCGGCGTGACGGCACAGGACGCCGAGATGCTCGACAGCTACGACGACGTGCTCGAGGACGAGTCGGTCATCGAGGTCGGTCGCCTGCGCCTGTCCACCATCCACACGCCGGGCCACACGAACGGCTCGATGTGCTTCCGGCTCGACGGCCACCCGGTGCTGTTCAGCGGCGACACGCTGTTCCCAGGCGGTCCGGGCAACACGAAGTACGGCGGCGACTTCCCGACGATCATCCACTCGATCGAGGACCGCCTGTTCTCGCCGCTGCCCGCCGACATGATCGTGATGCCCGGCCACGGCGACGACACGACGATCGGCAACGAGCGCCCGCACCTGCAGGAGTGGATCGACCGGGGCTGGTAGCCCGGTACCGTTCGCCCCATGGAGCTGCTCGACGCGATCAGGAGCCGCCGGTCCATCGGCCGTCTCACCGCGCCCGCGCCGGACGCAGGCGAGCTCCGCCAGATCCTCGACGCAGCCGTGTGCGCTCCCGACCACGGCGAGCTGCGGCCGTGGCGGTTCATCGTGCTGGAAGGTGAGGCGAAGGACGCGTTCGGTCCGGTGCTCGCCGCGGCCACCGAGGCCGAGTACCGCGACAACGGACGCGAGCCCGAGCCGTCGAAGGTGAAGAAGGACCTCACGAAGATGGATCGGGCGCCGCTCGTCGTCGTGGCCGCCTGCGACTACCAGCCCAACGAGAAGATCCCCCGCTCCGAGCAGCACGCGGCGGTCGTCGCGGCAGTGCAGAACGCGTCGCTCGCCGTGACCGCGCTGGGCTACGCCTCGATGTGGCGCACCGGCCCGAACGCGTACAACCCCCACGTGAAGACCGCGCTCGGGCTCAGCGAGGACTGCGACATCGTCGGGTTCCTGTACGTCGGCACGATCGCCGAGGGCAAGGAGAAGCCGCCGCACGAGCCCGAGCTCGACGGCGTCGTCACCCACTGGCAGCCGCCCGCTTGAGCCCGGCGGCGCTCCCGGCGGACGAGCGGCCGATCGACCCGACCCCGGTCCACACCGCCGATCTGCCCCCCACGCCCACCCGCGACCGGACGATCCCGGCCGAGGCGTGGGTCGAGGCGCCCGATGCGCTGCGCCACCTGGGCGACGACATCGGGGGCCCGACGGTCGCCTACAAGCGTCGGATCGGTCCCTGGCTGCTCTGGCGGGCCGGACCGGCCACGAAGGCCGACGCCCGCTACTGGGCCGGCCACGTCGACGACCTCGATCGGGCCTTCACCTTCCGGCTCCAGCCGGACGGGTCGGGCGAGGGCGTGGGGCCGAGCGGCACCCGCCACCAGCGGTTCCGGACCTGGAAGGAGGACCTCCGGGACTCCCCGTGAGCCGCCCAGATTCGTGGTCAGGGACATTTCCACTACGCGGATAGTGCTTTTAGAATGGACGCCGTGAGCAGCCCCTCCTCCCCGCCGCTCCTCGAGATCAGCGGTCTGCACGTCGCCCCGGCCGAGGGCGGCGACGAGATCCTCCGAGGGCTCGACCTCACCGTCGGCGCCGGCGAGGTGCACGCGCTCATGGGCCCGAACGGCTCGGGCAAGTCGACCCTCGCCAACACGATCCTCGGGCACCCTTCCTACGAGGTGACCGAGGGCGAGATCCTCTTCCGCGGCGAGAACATCACCGAGCA
>JAFBAD010000120.1 GCA_019247975.1 Acidimicrobiia bacterium | reverse complement strand
CGAAGAACGGGAGGCCCTGCACGTGGTCCCAGTGCAGGTGGGTGACGAGCGCGCTGCCCCGGAAGGAGCCGTCGAGCGGAAGGGTGGTCCCCCAGAAGCGGAGACCGGTGCCGAGGTCGAGCACGATCGGCTCGTGCCCCGGAGCCTCGAGCGCCACGCACGCCGTGTTGCCCCCGTAGCGACGGTTCTCCTCGCACGGGCACGGCGTCGAACCTCGGACGCCCCAGAAGCTCACGTTCAGCAAAGGCACATCCCCCTGTTCGGTGCAAAACGTACCCGTTACCCCGGGTTCATGCCCTTCGTGTGACGCACGTAACAGCCCCTCGCGTAGCGTCACCCCGCATGGATGACCTGACGCCCGAGCGACTCGTCGAGCTCGAACGGATCAAGCGGCTGAAGTACGCCTACCTGCGCTGCGTCGACCAGAAGACCTACGACGAGCTGCGCGGTCTCCTGACCGACGACGCGACCGCGGCGTACGGCGGAGGTCGCCACACCTACGACGGCGCCGACGCGATCGTCGAGTTCATCTCGGGTGCCATGGGCGACCCGAGCGTGCACTCGAGCCACCGGTGCACGCAGCCGGAGATCACCTTCACGTCCGACACCGAGGCCGAGGGCCGGTGGGCCCTGATCGACACGGTCATCGACACGCGGTTCGACCTCACCATCTCGGGTGCCGCCTTCTACGAGGACCGCTACCGCAAGGTCGACGGCGAGTGGCGCATCGCGCACACCGGCTACAAGCGGACCTACGAGGAGATCATGCCCCGGGGGTCGATCGCGGGGCTCCGGCTGACCGCCAGCTGGTGGTCCACCGACGGCCGCAGCGAGCTCGGCTGAACCGAGCCCGTTTCACGGGAGCCTGAAGCCACCGTCGACCCGGACGGCGAGGCCGTCGGCGACGACCGCAGCTGCGACCCGCGCCGCCCGCCCCGGGTCGTCGGGCCAGCCCATGGTGGCGGCGAGGACGTCGTCGGCCACCGATCCGGACCGCAGCGCGGCGACCAGCGCGCCCCGGCCCTGGCGGTCGGAACCCGCGAAGCGGGACTGCGGGCGGGCCCGCACCCACGGGTCGGGATCGGGCCGGCCGGTCCTCCCCCACACGCACGAGCCGTCGGCCAGCGGGCACGCCGCACACGCAGGCACCGGGGTGCACGTCGTCGCGCCGAGGTCGAGCACGGCCTGGTTCCACGCCCAGCCGTGACCGCGCGGCACCAGCGCGTCCGCGGTCGGCTGGTCGACCGGCGCGCCGGTCACGCGGCTCAGCACCCGCGACGCGTTGACGTCGAGCACGCCGACGTCGGCCTCGAACGCGAACGCCAGCACCGCACGCGCGGTGTAGGGCCCGACGCCCGGCAGCGCGAGGAGGTCGGCGAGGGTGTCGGGCATCCGGCCGCCGTGGCGCTCGACCACCTGGGTGGCGGCCCGATGCAGGTTGACGGCGCGGCGGTTGTACCCGAGGCCGGCCCACGCCCGCACCACCTCGGCCACCGGCGCAGCCGCGCACGCGGCCGGATCGGGGAAGCGCTCCAGCAGCAGCGGCCAGCGCTCGGCCACCCGGGCGACCTGGGTCTGCTGCAGCGCGAGCTCGGCGACCAGCACCGCCCAGGGATCCCGGGTCCGTCGCCACGGCAGGTCGCGTCCTCGGTCGGCGAACCAGTCGAGGAGGTCCTCGCCCAGCCCCCGACGGCCCTGCTCAGTCCTCGAGGGCACTGCGCACCGCCGGCACGACCGCGTCGGCCCACAGCGCGTAGCCCTCGTCGCTCGGGTGGTAGAGGTCGGCCGAGAAGTACCGCCCGGGTTCGCGCCGGAACGGGGGCCCGGTCCGGCCGGCGATGTCCACGTAGCGGAAGCCGCGTCGTCGCGCGAGCTCGCTGATCTGGCGGTCGAGGGTGCCGGCCCGCTCACCGGCGATCAGGCGGAGCGGCTGCGCGAGCCGGATCGGTGCGCCCATGTCGGGCAGGCCGAGAACGACCGTGGGGACACCGTCGGGCAGGCGATCCAGCACCTCTTCGTACCGCCGCCGGAAGTCACCGACCTTGGTGAGGTGGGTGACGTCGTTGCAGCCGACGTCGACGACCACCACATCGGCGTCCTTCGGCACGTCGCCGACCTGCTGGTCGGCCACGTCGGACACGGTCGCCCCCGAGACCGCGAGGACGGTGAGCTCCACCGGCCGACCGAGCGCGGCCGCCACCTGACGGGGCAGCGCGCCGTCCGCCGAGGACGCGCCGACGCCCGACGCGGTCGAGTCGCCCAGCCACGCGATCGCGATCGACGGCCCGTCGCCACCGACCCGCCCGTCGAGGTCGAAGGTGGCCTGGTCGGGCAGCTGCGGCCCACGCCGGGCCCGCGCGGCCTCGAGGGCCAGGACCGCCGCCCCGACCACGGGGAGGGCGAGCGACCAGGTGAGGAGGCGGCGGATCAGCCTTCGCCGCCCGGCCAGATGTCGGCCTCCGTGTAGGGCCGCTGGCGGCCCGGCGCGGTGGCCTCGGTCCACACCATGACCTTGCGGCGGAACGAGCAGACCTCCTCGCCCCGCTGGTTCATGCCCTTCGTCTCGACCGTGACGATCCCCCGGTCGCCCTTGGACGTCAGCTTCTTGTCCAGGACCTTCGTCTCGGCGTAGATGGTGTCGCCGTGGAAGGTGGGCTTGGCGTGCTTGAGCTCCTCGACCTCGAGGTTGGCGACCGCCTGGCCGCTGACGTCTGGGACGCTCATGCCGAGCACCACCGAGTAGACGAGGTTCCCCACCACCACGTTCCGGCCTTGTGGGGCCTGGGCTGCGTACCAGTCGTTGGTGTGCAGCGGGTGGTGGTTCATGGTGATCATGCAGAAGAGGTGGTCGTCGTACTCGGTGATCGTCTTGCCCGGCCAGTGCCGGTAGACGTCGCCGACCTCGAATTCTTCGTAGTTCCTGCCGAAAGGACGCTCGTGCACGGCCACGTCCGGGCTGCCTCCCAAGGTTCCGATACGGCGCGCCATCGTAGGCGCACCCTCTTGACGCGCCTGGCCACCGACCTCGACCGGGACAGCCAGCTCGGTCCCGGTCTGTCGGCCGCCAGCGAGCGCCTGTGGCTGACAAGCGTGCGCCAGCGGATGGCCGGCTCCGTGGCCCTGGGCGTGGCCTCTGCGCTGCTCCCCCAGCTCGGCCCCGACCGGGTGCGCTTCGGCGTGGCCGTGGCGCTCACCGGCGTCATCTACCAGGGCCTGTTGCACCTCCTGTTCCGGCGGACCCGGGAGATGCCCGGGGCGGTCGCGTTCACCGACGTCGCCCTGGTGATTATCTTCCCGCTCTTCGTCCACGAGGCGTTCCTCCCCGCGGTGATCGTCGCCCTCGGTGTCACCGCGCAGAGCACGATCAACCTGGGCAAGCGGTGGACGTTCGCGTCGCACGCGTTCGGGTCCGCGGGGTTCGCGCTGGTGGGCGTGGTCATCGGCTCGCACGAGACCTGGATGGTCCTGGCGTACCTGATCACCGGGTGCCTGGTGATCGCCAACATCGGAACGATCGCCGACACCGAGACCGCGTCGCGCCGGCGGTACCTCTCGCTCGTCGAGGGCCTGCAGGGCATCGTGTGGGAGGGCAACCCGGACACGTTCGGCTTCACCTACGTGAGCCCGAAGGCCGAGACGATCCTCGGCTACCCGATCGAGCAGTGGTACGAGGTCGGGTTCTGGGAGGAGCACCTCCACCCCGACGACCGGGACGAAGCCGTCGCGTTCTGCCGCGAAGCCGAGGAGGCCGGGCGCGACCACGAGGTCGAGTACCGGATGATCTCGGCCAGCGGGAAGGTCGTCCACCTGCACGACGTCGTCGCGGTGACCGCCGACCCCGGCTCGCGCGCGTTCACCGCCCACGGCGTGATGCTCGACGTGACCGAGCGCAAGCGGATCGAGCAGCGCGAGCGGCAGTACGCCGACATCGTCGAGACGATCGACATCGGCCTGATCGTCGTGCAGCTGCGCGACCAGGACGACGACCAGTCGCTCGAGCTGGTGGCGGCCAACCCCGCCGCGTGCGAAGCGCTCGACCGACCCCTCGACCAGTTCGCGGGGCAGCCGCTGCACGCGGCGCTGCCCGGTCTGAACGGCACCGAGATCATCGTGCGGCTGGC
Organism: Acidimicrobiia bacterium; assembly: GCA_019247975.1. Taxonomy (GTDB): domain Bacteria; phylum Actinomycetota; class Acidimicrobiia; order Acidimicrobiales; family Iamiaceae; genus JAFBAD01. Next base: position 10,272 of record JAFBAD010000120.1, on the reverse strand, counting down.
CGACGTCGCCCGGCTCAGTCGCTCGTTCGAGGTGGAGGAGATCGTCGTCCGTCGAGGGCTGCCGACCGAGCAGATCCTCGCCTGCCGGGCGTTCCCGCTCGGCGAGCAGTTCGTCGGCATCAGCCTGAGCGACGTGACCACCGCGACGCTCGCCTCACAGGCCCTCCGCCGCCAGGCGCTGCACGACGGGCTCACCGGCCTGCCCAACCGCACGCTCCTCCAGGACCGCCTCAGCCACTCGCTCCGAGAGTCCACCCGCAGCGGCGCCCCGGTTGCGCTCCTCGTCATGGACCTCGACCAGTTCAAGGAGATCAACGACGCGCTCGGTCACCACGTCGGCGACCAGGTGCTGATCGAGCTGGCCAACCGCCTGCAGCAGGTCGTGCGGGGCGCGGACGTGATCGCCCGGCTCGGCGGCGACGAGTTCGCGCTGCTCATGACGACCGACGTGTCGATCGAGGGCGCGGTCCAGATGGCCGAGCGGATCAAGCACGCGCTGATGGAGCCGTTCGTCATCGGCGAGCTGCGGCTCCAGACGAACGCGAGCATCGGCATCGCCGTCCATCCCGAGCACGGCACCGACGCCGAGTCGCTCACGCAGCGGGCCGACGTCGCCATGTACCAGGCCAAGCGGACCGGCAGCGGCCACGCCGTCTACAAGGCGGAGCTCGACCGCTCGAGCGTCCGCCGGCTCACGCTGCTCAGCGAGCTCCGGCGTGCGCTCGACCGCAACGAGTTCGTGCTGCACTTCCAGCCGATCATCCGCGTCGCCACCGGTGAGGTGGTGCGGGCCGAGGCGCTCGTCCGCTGGGAGCACCCCGAGCAAGGCATGATCGGGCCCGACGAGTTCATCGACCTCGCCGAGGTGTCGGGGTTCATCCAGCCGCTGACCAAGTGGGTGGTGCGCAAAGCGGCGACGACCGCGATGTCGTGGTGGCCGGCGGGTCACCGAGTGGGCGTGGCGGTCAACCTCTCCGTGCGCAACCTGTACGACCCCGACCTGCCGAAGCACGCCGAGAAGGTGCTGGCCGAGACCGGCCTCCCGGCCCAGCTGCTCAGCCTCGAGGTGACCGAGAGCGAGCTGATGGACGACCCTGCGGTCGCCCACGACGTGCTCTCCGCGATCAACCGGCTCGGCATCGCGACCGGCGTCGACGACTTCGGCACCGGCTACTCGTCGCTGACCTACCTGCGGAACCTGCCGATCCGTGAGATCAAGATCGACCGCTCCTTCATCTCGGGCATGACCACGAGCGCGGACGACCTCACGATCGTCCGCTCGACCATCGACCTCGGCCACAACCTGAGCCTCGACGTGGTCGCCGAGGGGGTCGAGGATCCCCTCACGCTCCTGCGGCTGGGCACCCTCGGTTGCGACCTCGCCCAGGGCTTCCACATCAGCCCGCCGTTGCCCGAGCACCGCTTCCGCGAGTGGCTCGACCACCGTCGGGAGGAGCGCAGCCGGGCCCTTCCGGCCGAGGAGGCGCAGGTCGCGGCCGATGAGAGGACCGTGCTGGACGGTCGGTAGCCTCCGCCGGATGACCGATCCCTCCGGTGATCTGCAGGCCGCTGCCGGCGTCGTCGACCAGGCATCGAAGGTCGTCGAGTCGGCCGCCGAGGTGCTCGCCGCCGGCTCGATCGACGAGCAGCAGGTCCTCGCCTACGACTTCGCCCACGCCGCCGCCGGCGTGGAGATCTCACGCTCGCTGCTCGACTACGGCGCCAAGGGCGACGTCGAGGCGAAGATCACCTGCGCCTTCGTCGCCGACGCCGTCCACGACCTCGCCGCCAAGGTCTTCGGCCGGGAGGCCACCTGGGGGGTCGAGCCGGGCGTGCTCGACGGCACCCGCGAGTTCCTCGCCGCGTATCGCGATCCCGCGTTCCTGGCGAGCATCGACGGCGACGGTCCCCGCCACCTCGATTCGGACTTCGAGATGGTGCAGGACACGTTCCGGCGCTTCGCCGAGGACAAGCTCAAGCCGATCGCGGAGCACATCCACCGCGACAACGAGGACATCCCCGAGTCGATCATCGAGGGCCTCGCGGAGATGGGCGGGTTCGGGCTGTCGGTCCCCGAGGAGTACGGCGGCTACGGCAGCGGCGGCGAGTCCGAGTACATCGCCATGGTCGTCGCCACCGAGGAGCTGTCGCGGGGCTCGCTCGGCGCCGGCGGCTCGCTCATCACCCGGCCCGAGATCCTCACCCGTGCGCTGCTGGCCGGCGGCACCGAGGAGCAGAAGCACGAGTGGCTGCCCAAGCTCGCGACCGCCGAGGTGATGAACGCGGTTGCGGTCACCGAGCCCGACTACGGCTCGGACGTGGCCGGCGTGAAGGTCACCGCGACGGAGGTCGACGGCGGCTGGCGGATCAACGGAGTGAAGACCTGGTGCACGCTCGGGGCGCGAGCCGACGTGCTCATGCTGCTCGCCCGCACCGACCCCGACCGGTCGAAGGCGCACCGCGGTCTCTCGCTGTTCGTGGTGCCGAAGGAGCGCGGCGACGGCCACGGCTTCGAGCTCACGCAGGATGACGCCGAAGGTGGAGGCGGCGGCCGCATGGAGGGCCGGCCGATCGACACGATCGGCTACCGCGGCATGCACTCCTCCGAGATCGCGTTCGACAACTGGTTCGTGCCGGCGGGGAACCTCATCGGCCTCGACAACGGCAAGGGCCGCGGCTTCTACTACCAGATGGCGGGATTCGAGAACGGCCGTCTGCAGACGGCGGCGCGCGCCGTCGGCGTGATGCAGGCCGCGTACGAGGCCGCCCGCCAGTACGCCGAGGACCGCGTGGTGTTCGGCCAGAGCGTCGGCAGCTACCAGCTGACCCAGGCGAAGCTCGCCCGCATGGCGGTCGTCATCCAGGGCGCCAGGCAGTTCTCGTACGCGGTGGCGAGGATGATGGCGAAGGGCGAGGGCACGCTCGAGGCATCGATGGTGAAGGCGTACGTGTGCAAGGCGGCCGAGTGGGTCACCCGCGAGGCGATGCAGATCCACGGCGGGATGGGCTACGCCGAGGAGTTCCCGGTGAGCCGCTACTTCGTCGACGCCCGCGTGCTGTCCATCTTCGAGGGCGCCGACGAGACGCTCTGCTTGAAGGTCATCGCCCGCCGCCTGGTCGAGAAGGCGGCCTGATCGAAGGCAATACCGGTCGGAATCCGACCGGTATTGCCTTCAGGCGGGTTCGAGGTGGACGTCGGTCGCCTTGATCGACACCCACACCTCGTCGCCCGAGGCCAGCCGGAGGTCGGCCAGCGCGGCCGGCGTGATCTCGGCGATCACCGGCGGCTCGCTCTCCACCTCGACCCGGACGCGCTCGCCGGTCGCGTCCACGCCGACGACCCGGCCCGGCCACACGTTGCGGGGCGTCCCTTCGGGCCGCTGCAGGTGCAGGGACACCGCCTGCGGGCGGACGGTCGCGGCCGCCTGACCCTCGACCGGCTCGTCGGGCGCGGCGACGATGCGGCCACCACCGTCGACGTCGAGGGTCGAACCGCTCGCCTGGCCGCAGTAGAGGTTGAGCCCGACGAATCGCGCCACGTAGTGCGTGCGCGGATGGCGGGTGAGCTCCGCCGGGGTGCCGTCGTGGCTGACCCGACCACCCTCGAGCACGACCATGCGGTCGGCCAGCACCATCGCCTCGACCGGGTCGTGGGTGACGACGACGCGCGGCCCGGCGAAGCCGGCGAGGTGGGTCCGCAGCTCGCTGCGCACGCGGTCGCGCGTCTCGACATCGAGCGCGGACAGCGGCTCGTCGAGCAGCAGCACGTCGGGCTCGATGGCGAGCGAGCGGGCGAGCGCCACCCGCTGCGCCTCTCCGCCCGACAGCGACCGGGGCCGAGCACCGGCCCGGTGGGCGACGCCGAGGCGCTCGAGCCAGACGGCGGCCCGCTGCCGCGCCTCGGGCTTCGGCACCCCGCGGCTGCGCAGGCCGAACGCCACGTTCTCCAGCGCGCTGAGGTGCGGGAACAGCAGGTGGTCCTGGAAGACGAGCCCGACCGCGCGCCGCTCGGGCGGGACGTGGATCCCGGCCGCGACGTCGTCGACCGCTACACCGGCGATCTCGATCCGCCCGGCCTCGGGAACGAGCAGCCCGGCGACGATCGAGAGGAGCGTCGACTTCCCGGCGCCGTTGGGCCCGACCACCGCGACGGTCTCACCCGCCGCCACCGCGATGTCCACGTCGAGCGTGAACGTGCTGCGCGACAACTGCACCGATGCGCGCAGTGCACCCGACTTCACCCTTGTACGCGATACCACCGGTCGCGGAGGGCGACGAGCACGACCAGCGAGATCACCACGAGGACGAGCGACATCGCGATCGCCGCGTCACGGTCGCGCTGCAGCTCGATGTAGATGGCGAGCGGGACGGTCTCGGTGCGGCCCTCCAGGTTCCCGGCGAACGAGATGGTGGCGCCGAACTCGCCGAGGGCTCTCGCCCAGCAGAGCACCGCGCCGGCGAGCACCGACGGCGCCACCGACGGCAGCGTGACCCGTCGGAAGGTGGTCCACCGTCCCGCGCCGAGCGTCGCGGCCGCCTGCTCGTAGCGGACGTCGGTCGAGCGCAGCGCGGCTTCGACGGTGACCACGAGGAACGGCATCGACACGAACGTCTGCGCCAGCACCACCGCGACGGTCGTGAACGGCAATCGGATGTCGAACCAGTCGTCGAGGTACTGCCCGACGAGGCCGTTGCGGCCCAGCGCGAACAGCAGCGCGGCACCGCCGACGACCGGCGGCAGAACCATCGGGAGGGTCACGATCGCTCGCGCCACGCTGCGCCCGGGGATGTGGGTGCGGGCGAGCACCCATGCGAGCGGCACGCCGAGCACGATCGCGAGGAACATCGCGGCCAGTGACGTCAGGATGCTGAGCCGGAGCGCCTGGCGGACGTCCGGCCGGGTCACGAGGCTCGGCAGCTGCGACCACGGGGTGCGCTGGAGGAGGCCGAGGAACGGCAGCAGGACGAAGGCGAACCCCACCGCGGCCAGCACGCGGACCGGCAGCGGTGTGGTCATGCCCGAGCGGCTCAAGACGGCGGGAGGAACCCGAACTTCTCGAGCACCGACTGCGCGGCAGGGCTCGCGACGTACGCCGCGAACGCCTCGGCGACGTCTTGGTTCTTCGAGTCCTTCAACGCCGCGATCGGATAGACGGCGATCACGTTCTGGTCGTCGGGTATCTCGATCCCCTCGACCTGGTCCCCGGCCGCCACGACATCGGTGTGGTACACCATCCCGAGGTCGAGGTCGTTGCTCTCGATCTTGCCGAGGAGCGACTTCACGTCGACCTCGTTGGTGTCGACGGACGGTGTGATGCCGGCCTGGTCGAGCACCTGCCGGGCGAACTTCCCACACGGAACGTCGGCGGCGCACAGGCCGATGTCCAGGTCGGACTTGGCGAAGTCAGCGAGGCCCTTGACCCCGCCCGGGTTGCCCTTCGGCACCGCCATCTCGGGTCGGTTCCGCGCGAAGACCTTGGGCGCTCCCGCATCGACCGCCTTGCCGTCGACGAGCTTCTGCATGTTCGTCTGGTCCGCCGATGCGAAGATGTCGCTCGGCTTGCCGGCGAGGATGTCGTCGGACAGGCCCGAACTGGGCCCGTAGTCGGGGCTCACCTCCACGCCGGGGTGGGCGGTCTCGAAGTCCTTGGCGATCTCGTCGAACGCCTCGGTGAGCGACGCAGCTGCGCTCACGACGATCTCGCCCTCGAGCGTGTCCTTCGCCGCGGTGCTCTGCGTGGTGGACGTGGTGTCGGCCTTGTTGCTGTCGCTGTCGTCGCCGCACGCGACGCCGACGAACACCAGCGCGAGGACGACGGACAGCGCGAGCAGGCGGCGCCTCATGCCGGCACCTCCACCACGACCGTGGTCGCCTTCACCGAGGCGATGGCGAGCGCGCCGGGTTCGAGGTGCAGCTCGTCGACGGCCTCCCGGGACATCAGCGAGACGACGCGGTGCGGTCCGGCCTGGATGTCGACCTGGGCCATCACCGTGTCCTTCACGACTGCGGTCACGATCCCCGGGAAGCGGTTGCGGGCCGACCGGGCGACCGTCGTGTCGGGACCCGGGTCGTCGGCGTGCTCGCGCATGAACCGGGCCAGGTCGGCGCCGTCGATCAGGCGCTGTCCACCGCTCGTACGGGTGCTGGCCAGCACGCCCTCGTCGGTCCAGCGCCGCACGGTGTCGACGCTCACCCCCACGAGTTCAGCAGCTTGCCCTGCCTTCAAGCTCGTCATCGCGAGGAAGCTAGGCGAAAATGCTCGCAACAGCGGGCTTTTGGTTCGTGGGGCCGCAGCGCCCGATGCCCGTCGCCGCCGGATCCCTGCTCAACTGACTCCCTCGGCGGAAGGGTTTGGGGGGACCGTGGTCAAGCTGCTCGGGGTGGTGTGCGCGCTGGCGTTCGCGGCCGGTCTCGTCGCGCTGGCCGGCGACAGCGCAGTCGTCCAGCGTCTCCGCCCGACCCCGAGGCGTACTACCGCTACGTGGTGACCTACATCGACGGGTGGGTCACCAGCACGGATCCTCAGGGACCGGCTCGCTACCGCGCCTGGGCGGCATCGCACCGTGCGACCGTCATGGCCGACGGCGAGCGGGCGTGCCGGTGGCTCGCCGAACAACCGTCGGCGGGACGGGTCGATCCGAGCGGGCGAACCGGTGTGGACGCCATGGCCACGCGCTACATCCACCAGGCACCTCCGCTCCCCGTCGAGGAACACCGCCGGTCGACCTTGCCCGTAGGTGCGTGGGCGTACCTGTGCCGCTCGGAGCGCGACGACAAGACCGCGCCACGGAGCCTCCACGACGACTGACCCGTCCTGTGACGATCACGCGTCAGTTCGCCCTCCTGTCCTGACAGCAGATGTGAGGCAGTCCTATCGTCCGGGCTCGTGGGACGCGCTGGGCGGCTTCTCCTGCTCGTGATCGTCGTCGTGTTCGGGCTCGCCTCGTGCGGCGCGGACGAGCGGGCGGTCCCGACGCAGGCAGCACCGACGCCGGCGACGGCCGACCGCGACATCGTGTACACCGCCGATCTGGTCGTGAGCGTGCGCCACCCCGACCGCGCGGCCGACCGGGCGACCGACCTCGTGGAGCAGGCCGGCGGCTCCCTCTTCTCGCAGCAGGCGGACCTCGAGCACACCGACGAGGTGCGGGTCACCTTCCACGTGCCACCGGCGCGCTTCCGCTCGGTGCTGGACCGGCTCGGCCGCCTGGGCACGACGCTGTCGCGATCCAGCACCGCCACGGACGTGACCGACGACGTCGTCGACCTCCAGGGTCGGCTGGACGGCGCTCGGGCCAGCGCGGCGCGGTTGCGCACCCTGCTCGGGGGCGCGGACTCGACCGCAGACGTCATCTCGATCGAGCGCGAGCTCGAGACGCGCGAGGCCTCGATCGAGTCGATGGAGGGCAGGCTCCGCACGCTGCACGGTCAGGTCGACATGGCATCCATCGACGCCCGCTTCACCGAGGAGCACCGCCTCACGGTCGACCACGGGCTGCCGAGCTTCCTCGACGGCCTGCGCACCGGTGCGGTCGTGTTCGCGACCGCAGGCGTCCTGGCGCTTGCGGTGGCGGGGTTCGTGCTCCCGTTCCTGCCGGTGATCGTGTTCCTCGTGCTGCTGCTGGTCTGGGTCGGTCGTCGCCGCGCGCGACCCTCGTGAGGTGCCGCGGCTCGACGACGATGAGTGCCGCCGGCGCTTCGCCGCTGCGGACCACCTGGTGCTCGGAACGTTGCATCCGGAACGAGGCGTCGACCTCGTACCCGCGGTCTTCGCGGTCGACGGTGACCTCGTCTGGATCCCGATCGACGCGGTGAAGCCGAAGGCGTCGGCGCGGCTGCAACGGCTGGCCAACATCGAGCGCGACCCGCGCGTCACGCTGCTGACCGAGCGCTACGACGACGACTGGTCGCAGCTGTGGTGGGTGCGCGCCACCGGCCGTGCCCGGGAGACCGATGCCCGACAGCTCGCCCGAGCCCGCACCGGGCTCGCGGCCCGCTACCCGGCGTATGCCGACCCCGCGTCGATCACCACCGCGATCGCCGTCACGGTCGAACGCTGGTCCGGCTGGACCGCCCGCTGATCTTCGAAGGCAATACCGGTCGGATCCCGACCGGTATTGCCTTCATACGCGCAGGGCGAAGCGGGGGTCGGGCATGGTCTCGGTGCCGTCGGCGAGGTCGGCCAGCATGCGGCCGACGAGCGGCGTGAACTTGAAGCCGTGGCCCGAGCACGGTGACCCGATGACGACGGGTCCGACCCGGTCGATGACGAAGTCCTCGGTCGGCGTGGTCGTGTAGAGGCACGTCGAGGTGTGGACCGGCGTCGGGTCGAGACCCGGGAACCACGCGCGCACGTAGTCGGCGACTGCTCGGCGCCGGACCGGGTCGGGCTCACGCGCGTCGGTCTCCGGATCGACGACCGGACCCGCGTGGTGCTCGTCGACCTTCACTCCTTCGCCCGGGGACCGCAGGCCGTACACGACCGGCGCATCCGCGCGGTGGTGCAGGAAGCTCGGCCACTCCAGCGCAGGGTCGATCGGTGTGAAGTGCTGCACCTGCTCGAGCGTGACCGTCGTCGGCACCGGCGCGACCGCACCGAGCACCTGGCGCACCCACGCGCCCGCGGTCACAACGGCGACGCGCGCGTCCCACTCCTCGTCGCCGGCGCGCACCCGCACGCCGTCGCCCGCTGCGTTCACCTCCAGCGACGCCGGCCCGGCGCCGAAGCGCACGACCGCGCCGTGCGCCCCCGCCCGCCCCTGCAGCGCGAGCACCGTCGCGTCGGCGAGGCAGCGGCCGCCTTCGGGATGGAACAGCACCGCCTCGTCGAAGCGCATGCCGGGCCACCGCCGGGTGGCCGCCTCGGCGTCGAGCACCTCCCGCGCCATCGACTCGCCGATCAGCGCCGCGGCGATGCGCTCCACCACCGGGGCGGGACCGTGGTCGACGCAACCGGTCAGCTCCAGCAGCACCTGTCCGGCGTCGTCCTCGAGCTCCCGCCACAGCGGGAGCGCCTCCTTCGCCATGCGGACGTAGTGCGCGTCCTCGTAGGCGTGCCGGAAGATGCGGGCGACGCCGTGGGAGCTGCCCCGATCGTGGCCGGCCTCGAACCGTTCGACCAGCACCACGTCGTGACCGCGGCGGGCCAGCCACCACGCCGTCGCCGACCCCATCGCGCCCGCGCCGATCACCACCACGTCGGCCCTCATGTGGGCGGCGAGGAGATCAGCGCGAGACGGCGGAGCGGTAGCGGTGCACGGCGAGGGGGAGGCACACCGCAAGGATCGCGAACGACCAGAGGAGCGCGGCAGCCACAGGATGGGTCACCGGCCAGGGCCCGGTGGTCGGGACCGGTCCGTTGCCGAACAGGTCGCGCAACGCACCGACGACCGCGCTCAACGGGTTCCACTGGGCGAACGCCCGCAGCACCGGCGGCATCCCATCGGGGGGCACGAACGCGCTGGAGATGAAGCTCAGCGGGAACGCGACGAGGAACATCACCTGCTGCGCGGACTCGGGGTCGCGCACGGTCAGCCCGACGAGCGTCCCGAGCCAGTTCATCGCGTAGCCGAACAGCATGAGCAGCGCGAGGCCCGCGAGCGCGCTCGGGATGCCGTCGTGCACCCTCCAACCGATGAGCGTCGCCGTGGTGACGAGCAGCGCGAGGCCGATGAGCCCGGTCACCAGGTCGGCCGACGTCCGGCCGACGAGCACGGCCGACCGCGCGATGGGCAGCGACCGGAAGCGATCCACGACGCCCTTCGACATGTCGTCGGCCATGCTGATCGCCGTACCGGCGCAGGTGAAGGTCAGCGTCTGAGCGAAGATGCCGGCCATCAGGAAGTCCTTGTAGGACACGCCCGGCACGTGGATGGCGCTGCCGAAGACGTAGGTGAACAGCAGCACGAAGAGGATCGGCTGCAGCGTGACGTCCATCAGCTTCTCGGGCATGTAGCGCACGTGGGTGAGGTTCCGCCGGGCGACGGTCCACCCGTCGGCCAGCGCCCACCGCAGATCGGTCATCGTCTCGGTCATGCCGCCACCTCCTCGGGATCGCGCTCGACCGCAGGTGCGCCGGTGAGCGTGAGGAACACGTCGTCGAGGGTGGAGCTGCGACGCATCACGTCGTCCACCCCGATGCCGGACGAGTCGAAGGCCCGGACGATCTCCGGCACCTTGACCGCCGGATCGACCGCGACGGAGACCATGCGCCGCTGCTGATCGATCACCGGCTCGTCCTGACCGAGGCGGGCGAGCAGCGCCGCCGCCTC
>JAFBAD010000216.1 GCA_019247975.1 Acidimicrobiia bacterium | reverse complement strand
GCGCGTCGATCGTTCGCCCCAGCGTCGCCACGTCGACCCAGAACAGCCGGAGCTCCTCGGCGGTGAGGTCGTGCAGCTCGACCGCGTGCCGCTTGAGGATCAGAACGGAGTAGCCGGCGTGGGTCTGGTTCCGAGCGAGCCGTGCGTAGCTGCCGGGAAGCTCCGCTATCAGATCAGAGTGCTCGTTGGAGGCGAGGTGGGCATCGGCGCACATCGGACAACCGACGCCGGCGGTCATGTGCTCCCACTGGTCCCGAGCCCACCAACCCACCTGATCATGGTCCCATGGTCATGACGGCCGAGCGGCCGGCTCATCGGTGGCCATAGCCTCGCCGGCGTGTCGAAGGTCCTCCGGATCCACTGGGAGTACGACTCCGGTGACTACTGGATCGAGCTCCGCGGCCAGGAACTGTCCGACGAGGTGGTCGAGTACGACGACATGTTCCTCGACGAGCCGGTCCGTCTGAAGGATCCGATCGTCCGCGCTGACCGCCGACACGACCGGACCTGATCGATCCAAGCCGCGGCTCGTTCGCCCGTACGTGGAGGACTGCACCTGTGACCGATCCAGACGAGTCCGACTCCGCGTCGGTCGGATCCGAGAAGGTCCTGCTGCACGGCCATCTCAACGCGGCGCGGGACGCGCTCATCTGGAAGGTGGAAGGACTGACCGAGTCGGACCGGCGCCGTCCGCTGACGCCCACGGGCACGAACCTGATCGGCTTGGTCAAGCACATGACCTGGATCGAAGGTTGGTACCTGTGCGAGTTCTTCGGCCACGAACGGCCATCGCTCGAATGGGAGTCGGAGCCCGACGCGGACTGGGGTCACCACAGCCACATGTACGCAAAGCCCGAGGAGACATCGGAGCAGCTGATCGCCTCGTACCGTGCAGCCACCGCTGCAGCCGATCGGACCATCGAAGAGCTCGACCTCGACGCAACCGGGACGCACTGGTCGGGCGAGACAGTCTCGCTGCGGGCCATGCTCCTGGCGGTGCTCGTCGACACCACCCGCCACGCCGGCCACAGCGACATCGTGCGGGAACTGATCGACGGGACCACCGGCGATCGCGACACGCCCAGCGGGTTCTACGGCACGAACGACCCGGAGTACCGCTCGAAGTACCTCGCCCGCGTCCGAGGTGAGATCGACACCCCCGGCTGGTGGGAGTACATCCGCACGCGAGGCAAGCGTTGGGGTTAGCGCAGCATCGACCGCCGGTCGGGCTGCGGCATTAGCCGGTTGCGGCTCGTCACCGTGCCCGTCAAGAGTTCGTGCGTGGGCGACGTGCGCGCGGTGGATCCCGATGCGTGGCGTCTGTGGCGCGACCTGCGCCTGCGCGCCCTTGCGGACGCTCCCGAATCGTTCGGATCCTCGCTTGCGGAGTGGGAGACGGCCGATGAGCGACGTTGGCGCCAGCGGCTCGAGGAGGTGCCCTTGAACGTCGTTGCGTTCGCCGGCGAGGTTCCGGTCGGACAGGCGAGCGGCATCCTCGCCAACGAGGATCGGCGAGTCGAGTTGATCTCCATGTGGGTGGTCCCAGAACGCCGCGGGACCGGCGTTGCCGACGCTCTGGTCGACGCGGTGGCCCGATGGGCACGAGGCGAGGGAGCCGTAGCGGTGCGCCTGAGCGTTCGCCGGAAGAACGAGCACGCGATCCGTCTCTACCTTCGAACGGGCTTCGTCCATGTCGACGAGCCGGGCGACGAACCGGACGAGATCACGATGGTCCGGCCGCTCGACGGCTGACCTCCGACCTCGATCAACCGTGGCCTGGCGCCGGCCTGAGGAGCGGCCTCGGTAGCCTTTTGCGGTGGCGGACAGAGCGGTTGTGATCGGTCGAGATCGTCTCGGCCGAGCATTCGTTGCCCTCGGCGCATGGATCGTTGCTGCGTTCGTGCCACTCCTGTTTCATCGAACGATCAGCGTGATGGCGGTGGTCTTTGCGATAGCGACTGCGGTCTGTCTCTATCTGCACCATCGGACGATCATTCGTCTGGAGGACGATGCGCTCGTGGTCGTGTCGGTCCGAGGCACGAAGCGGTTCGCGTGGAAGGACATCCTCGAGGTCTCATGGGTGCGCGGGTCGTCATTCGTCGGGTCGGGGCCGGTCCTCCGAGTGAAGGGCGGACCGTACGAAGAGCCCGGTCCGAACCTTCCCGCCAAGGTCGGATCGGTGCTGCTCTTCAGCAAGCGATCCAACCGCGAAGCGGCGGAGGTTCTCGCAGGAGCTGCGGCGTCTCACGGGATCCCGTTCACCGCCGATCTCCAACGCCTGATCAACCAGGGCAAGCGTCGCCCAAGGCTCTCCGGCGAACCAGCCGACAGCACGAAGGCGGATCGGTGAGCCGCAAGCCTGAACGCCGCGAGGTGAATTGGGCCGGTCGGCGTCCTTCGTGCGCGTCTCGCAGAAGCGGACCTCGACGACATCCTTCGGAGGATGCAAGCCCCGATCCGCCGGTAGGGAGCAGTAGCTACGAACGCGTCATCCCGTCACGCACCATCTCGAGGGTCTTCGCGATCCGGTCGGCACGCGTCTGCGGTCGCTTCGCCTCGGTCACCCACCGGACGAACTCCTTGCGGTGTGTGTAAGCGAGCGCGTCGAACTTCGCCTGGACTCGGCTGGAGCGAAGTTCCGCCTCGAGGTCGTCGGGGACGTCAACGGTCCGCTCGCCCTCGTCGACCGTGATCGTCACCCGGTAGATCCCGCCGGTCTCAACCCCCAACCGCAATCCTCGAGCACGTGCCACGCTGTGGCCGTGCCTGCGGTGTGGGACCCCTACGAAAGTGATCACGGAGACCCCGGTGACTTCCGCGCGCTGGCTGGGTGGACCGTTGTGCGGTGGCTCAACCGCCAGACCGGCTGGCGACGCATCGTCGCGAAGTCGGTCTACCTGGCGCCGGTCGTGGTCGTCCTCGTCATCATGCTTGCGTCGCTCATCCACTGACCGGCGGCCAGGGGCGCTCCGAAGGAATCGGGGATACCCCTGGTTCCGTAGCGTCCGGCGCCAGCCCGTGCAGGCGCGCGGTTGCGGCCGCGGACGAGCACCGAGAGAACAAGGGGTTCGCCCGATTCGACAAGGTGGACAGCCGTGGTCTGATGGCACCAGCCCGGTACGGAGGCACATCCATGCGAACCGTTCTGACTCGCCGCAGCCACTCGACCAAGCTCCTGGGGGCCGCCGCCCTTCTGATCGCTGGATGCGTCGCGGTCGTCGCCTCTCCGCAACCCGCTGATGCGGCACCGACATCGACCAACTTCACCGTCGGGGTCGACTCGGGGGTCTTTCGCGAGTTCGACGACGTGGCCTCCGACGGAACCAAGTCCCTCGCCGTCTATTCGAAGCACAGCGTCAACGACCGCGACCACGTCTGGGCGGTTCTGATGAACGCCGACGGCGGAGCGCCGTCGAACCCCATCCGGATCGACTCGCACGCCACCAATGCGTACGAACCGCACGTCGCGTGGAACGGGACCTCCTTCCTCGTCGTCTGGACCCACGACTTCAACGACCGAGGCACCGACCTCGACATCAGAGGCCAACTCGTCACCGCCTCCGGGGCGTTGATCGGCGGCGAGATCCCCATCGAAACCTCGGCCGCGAAATCGCAGTACCCGGCGGTAGCTGCAGGTCCCGATGGCACCTTCGAGGTCGCTTACAATGACTCGACCACCAGCGCCACGACGGCCAACCTCCGCGTCGTGCCGCTCAGCGCCGGCGGCACCGTCGGTTCAAAGACCACGCTCCGGACCGGGATCGGCTTCGCAGCGAACGACCTCGTGTGGGTCAGCGCCGCCCAGCGGTTCGTGGTCACCTATGCGTCCAGCGGCCGGGCCTTCGCCGTCTTCACCGCCGCTGGCGCGTTCCAGGGGGGCCAGGTCATCTCCGACTACGAGTCGACGTTCCCGGACTGGCCCAGCCCGACCGCGCTTGCGACCGACGGAAGCCGTGTCCTCGCAGTCTTCCCCACCTTCGGGCAGGTCTCTGCGACCTGGATCGATCTGCAGCCGATCAGCCGATCGGACCCGTTCACGCTCCCATCCAGCAGCGTTTCAGGCCTTCCGGACGTCGCCTTCAACGGTGTCTTCCTGGTCGTCTGGGCCGAGGAGACCCAGACCGTCCCCAAGCCCGAGAAGTGGGCGCTGAAAGCTGCCCGACTGAAGTCCAACGGCACGCAGCTGGACACGACGTCGTCGCTCATCACCGACAACCCCAACTTGAACCTGATCCCTGCGCTGTCTCGGGGCACGTCCACCGCAGGCTCGTTCACCCTGGCGTGGCAGAACGGCAACCCAGGCGATCAGGCGATCGTGTTCACCGCCGGCGTCAAGGCGTCGACCAAGTAGCACGAGCAACCACGCTCAGAAGGACCGCTCGCTGCGTCAGCCTGCCCTGCTCAGCTAGAAGCCAGCCCTTCTCTACCGCTGGCGCTGCTCGGCGGTTGGGCCGCTGAGCACGAGCCGCATCAGCGCTACTGCGATGAGCCCGCCGAGGTAGCCACCGAAGGCTGAGCCCCACCCCCAAAGCGCCACGATCACGACGCCGACCGCAGCTAGAACGACCACGCACACGATCTGCCGAGTGCGTTTGGACATGACGACGGTGTACCCGTAGTAGTCGCCCTTCCACGCCACCCGCACGCGGTCACCACGCCAGCGGTTGCCGTGCACATGAGACGACGGGCTGGTTTGGCCAGACGATCTGGTCATCGCCCTGGCTCGTCCGCTCGGCCTGTGCGTCAGGATCGAACGGGCGCGCGCCGGCGACGATGATTTCCGCCGAGCAGCCGGCCCTTCCAACCGAAAGGACGGATACCCCATACCAAAGCCCACGGCGATGCCCACACCGATGGCTTCGATGGCAGTCAGCAGACCGTTGGAGTCCGCAAGCGACGAGGCGACGGCCGAGCTAGCGACCAGGTGCCAGCCGAAGCCGGGACGTTCCCCGATCGTCTGCAGGAACGCACGCAGTGTTCCGTCGCAATTGAACGCACCGACTTCTGGTCGGCCCTCTCCGCGTGTCCTGAGACGGCATGTGCATCCCTCTGCCTCGTGACCGACTCGTCAGTGCCTATTGGGCCGGGCAACCTCGATAGCAGCCGGTCATGCCGGCCTCGTCTTGGACTTGCTTGGCGGCCCGGGCAGATCCGGAGCAGCCGATCCACCCAGTGCGTGATAGAGCCGGACGAGGGATGAGGCGACCGCTCGAAACACCGCCACTGACTAGCGGTTTCGAGCGAGAGCGGGTGACGGGAATCGAACCCGCATCACCTGCTTGGAAGGCAGGAGCTCTGGCCATTGAGCTACACCCGCGGGACTGACGACGGTAGCGGGTCGCCGCAGCGGCTCAGGGGCCCGAGACGACTCCGGAGTCGGGGTCGTAGGTGAGGTGGCCGTGCTGGAAGTCGCAACGGAAGTCGCTGCCGACCGCGTACACGTCGCTGCGCGGGTAGCCCAGCGAACCACCCGTCTCACCGAGCTGGATGTAGCGGACGTAGATCGGCCCGTGTACCTCCCACACGCCGGCCGTGCCCTGCGTGTACACCGCGCCGTTGTCGAAGCGGGACCGGCGGCCGACGCCGTCGGGCATCACGTCGGTGTCGTGGGTCGGCCACCCGAGCGGCCCGCCGTACCCGCCCTTCGCCTTCCACTTGGTCACGATGCGACCGTGCACCTCGGCTAGCGAGACGTCGCGGCGGTACGCGATCTCGCCCGTCTCGAAGGTGACGCGGTACCCCGAGCCCTGCTGCACGCGGTCGGTGGTCGGGTAGCCGAGGTCGCCCGCCATCTCGCCGATCTTCCCCCGGTACTTGTTGTACATCGTGCCGGTGAGGATGTGGGTGCCCGGGCCGCTCTTGCTGTAGATGCCGCCGTGCTCGAAGTGGTTGTACGCGCCCCCCGCGCTCCCGGCGGTGTCGGTGGTCGGGAAGCCGAGCTCGGAGTCGGCGCCGCCGAAGTCGCGGTACGCCGTGCTGATCGCGCCACGGAGCCAGTGGGCGCCGGTGCTGAAGCTGAACCACGCGCTGCCACCCTGGAAGAGCTGCACCCGCCCGATGCCGCCGGCCGTCGGCTGCGACGCCGAGGTCGGGTACCCGAGCGGCCCGCGCACGCCGCCGGTGCTGCTCAGCAGCGGAGCGAACGCGCCTGACACGGCGCGGGTGCCGGTCGGGCCGACGTAGATCACGCCGCTCTCGAACTTCGAGTAGTACCCGCTGCCATCACCCACCCGGCTGAGGTTCGTCGTCGGCCAACCGAGCTCGCCGCGGTAGAGCTCGAGGTCCTCGTACAGCGTGGCCACCGAGCCGTGCACCTCGTGGGGCTCGGCGCCGTACTTCTGGAGGATGTAGCCGTGCTGGTACTTGGCGTACCGGCCGGTGTGCTGCGTCACCTCCCGCTCCGAGATGACGACCGGACCGAGCGTGCCGTCGGCGCCGCCCATCGCGCGGTACAGCCGCTCGATGTCGCTGATGCAGTCGTTCGAGATGCACGGCGCGCCGTGGGTGCGGGTGGCGTTGTCGGTCGCGCTCGTCGACGTGCACGACGCGTCGTACTGCCACGGCGGTGTGCACGTCGCGACCCGGCACACGACCGGTCCGTAGCAGGAGATCTCCTGGTGGCACTGGCCGTACCGGAACTGGTTGCAGCAGACCCGCCGACCGTCGCAGCTGGCGCCCGAGCAGTGGCAGTTGCAGCTGGTCGGGCAGCTTGCGTTGCAGTCGATGATGTATCGGGCCTGCCCGCAGCAGTACGCCGCGTTGTCGGCCTTCCACCAGCCACCGACGAAGCTGCCCGACGGGCAGGAGTTGCGACCGCTGTTGACGGTGCAGCAGAACGCGGTCCAGCCGTCCGAGCACGTGCCGCACACGGCGGCGTAGGCGGTGCCCGGCTTGAAGATGAACTGCATCGGGTTGACCGCGATCGCGGACCCGGCGACGGCCATCTTGGCGAGGAAGCCGCGGCGGTCCTGGCTGCCGAGGATCTTGTCGGCACCGGCGAGCACGCGCTGGCTCAGACGTCCGCTCATCGAGACGAGATCCTCGTGTTCCGGAGGACGGTGTTGGCGTGTGGCACGAGCGTCGTCGCCTCCCGGTGACGTCCCAGCACGACGTACAGGCAGAAGGCGCGGTTCGCCACGGTGAAGAACCGCTGGCACCCCGCCTGACCGGAGATCGTCTTCTGCAGCGCGTTCGACGCGAACATCCGCGGCCGGAGCAGCGGGATGCCCTGCTGCGCGAACAGCGCCTGGCCGACGCTCTCGGGCCCGTACTCGAACAGCGTCACGAAGACGTCGCCGGAACCCATGCGATCGACGGCGCCGCTCCCGAAGTCACCCCGCTCCTCGGGCAGCGCGAAGTTCGCCAGGTGGACGACCGGTTGGGGGACCTCCTCGGGCGAACCGACCGGGCCGGGCCCTCCGGCGCGCGCCGACACCACGGTCGGCCGGCGCCGCTTGGTGATCCGGCCTTCCCAGCCCGCCGGCAGGTCGGTGGTGATGCCGTGCGCCGAGAGCTTCACGCGCTCCTGCGCCCCGGTTCGCCGTCGGTCCCCGGTTCGGTCGTCGCCTCGCCGGTCGCCGGTGATCCGTACAGGCTCGGGTCGCCGGGACGGATGCCGGCGGACATGAGCTCGGCGTCGACCCGTCGCTCACGAGCGTCGTCGGCCGAGGGCTTCGGCACCCGTCGGGCCTCGAGCTGGCTGGCGAACACCTCGTCGTCGGCGACCTGCTCGAGCAGGCCGCGCACCTGCGGCCAGTCGATGCCGGTGCCCTCACCCCGGGCCTTGCCGGAGGGACCGTCGACCAGCACGAAGTACGGGGAGCCGGGCACCGAGTACGCCTGCCACGCCTCCGAGGACATCACGACCGGGATCCCGGCCGGCGCGACCTCCGAGATGCGGGCCGGGCTCTCCTCCCCGGGGCTCTTCGTCACGACGACGAGTCGCACGTTGGGCGCGAGCCCGAGCTCGGCCGGACGGGAGAACGCGTCCCAGAACCGCTCGCACGTGAGGCACGTGCCCGACAGGAACGCGACGAGCGTGGTGTGCGGGACGCCGACGACCCGCACCGAGATCGCGTCGTCGCCGATGTCGACGCCGCTGAGGTCGCGGCCCTCGGGCAGCGCGTCGGTCGCGCCCGGCTGGGGCATCTGGGGGAACACGTTGAACTGGTCGCGGGTGACCGTGCGGGGACGCGGGTCCTCGAGGTCGACGCCGAGGTCGTGCAGGCGGCGGAGGATCTCCGCGTGGCTGCGCAGCAGCCCGATCACGAGCAGCGCGAGCAGCGCGAGGACGACGGTCTCGACCGCCAGCAGGAGACCGGTCAGCGGGGCTCTCCTTCGCGCGACGCTGCGTTGACCTCGGCCAGCGACGTGTACGCCGCCTGCCCGAGCACGGTTCCGATCGCGACCAGCGCGACGAGGAGGATCGATGCGGCGGGCTCGTCGGCGATCAGCGAGGGCAGGCCCTTCGTCGGCGACAGCGCGGCGATCGCAGCCAGCGCGGCGGCGCCGAGGTTGAGCGCGACGTGGAGGTTGGTGACCGGCGCGGACTCGTCACCGAAGCAGCCGCAGCCCGCGGCGGCGGGCCGGGCCATGAGCCGGATCGAGACCGAGGCGAAGCCGACGTAGGCAGCGGCGACCACGAGCGCAGTCGAGACGCCCCCGAAGACCAGGGCGAGCACGGCGAAGACGACCTCGACCGCACCGAGCGCCCGGGCCAGCGCGGGGGAGCCCGGGAGTCCCGCGGCCCGCATCGCCTTGGCGGTGGGGACCGGCCGCCGCAGCTTCGCCACGCCCGCCGCCCCCAGGAGGGTGGCGACCACGAAGAACGGTCCAGCGGCAGCCGTCATGCGGCTTCAACGGTAGCGAGCCGTTGCAGCCCCCCGAGACGCGCCGGAGGTTCTGAGTGCAGATCACGCCCGTGGCGGGCCACATCTGCACTCAGAACGGCCAGCCGCGCTTCTGAGTGCAGATCACGCCCGTGGCGGGCCGCATCTGCACTCAGAACGGAGCAACCAGCACGGGGATCGCCTGGGCAGCACCTACACTCGGTCGCTCCATGAAGTCCACCGTCGAGCCCCTCGAGGGCAACAAGGTCAAGGTCTCGATCGAGGTCGGCGAGTCCGAGTTCGACAAAGAGGTGGACGCCGCCTTCAAGCGGATCGCCCATGAGGTGCGCATCCCCGGGTTCCGGCCCGGCAAGGCGCCGCGGCGCATCCTCGAGGCCCGGGTGGGCGTGGAGGCGGCTCGGGCCGACGCCCTCCAGCACGCCCTACCGGAGTACTACGCGCAGGCGGTCACCGAGCACGAGGTCGACGTGATCGCCGCGCCGGAGATCGACATCACCTCGGGCGAGACCGAGGGCGACGTCGCGTTCGACGCCGTCGTCGAGATCCGGCCCCAGATCACCGTCGGCGGCTACGCCACCCTCCGGGTCACGATCGACTCGCCCGAGGTCACCGACGAGGAGATCGACCACCGCATCGACCACCTGCGCGAGCAGTTCGCCGAGTACGTCACCGTCTCGCGCGAAGCCCGTGAGGGCGATCAGGTCACGATCGACATCGCCGGCTCGCAGGACGGCGAGCAGATGAGCGGCCTCACCGCCGACGACTACCACTACATCGTGGGCAGCGGGAACGTGGTCCCCGAGCTCGACGAGGAGCTGACCGGCTCGAAGGTCGGCGACATCCTGCAGTTCACCGCCGACCACCCGCAGCCCGACGAGGACCCGGTCGACTTCCGGGTGCTCGTGAAGGACGTCGCCGAGCAGAGGCTCCCCGACGCCGACGACGCGTGGGCCGAGGAGGCGTCGGAGTTCTCGACCATCCAGGAGCTGCGGGACGACACCCGCAAGCGCATGGAGATGGTCAAGAAGGTCCAGGCGCAGATGGCGATCCAGGAGAAGACGGGCGAGGCGCTGGCCGAGCTCGTCGACGAGGAGATCCCTGAGCCACTCGTCGACGCCGAGGTGCAGAACCGGATCCAGGACCTCGCCATGCGGCTGCAGGCCCAGGGCATGGACCTCGGTCAGTACCTGGCGGCGACCGGCAACGACCAGGAGGCCTTCGTCGCCGAGCTGCGCGACACGGCTACCCAGGCGGTCAAGGTGGATCTCGCCCTGCGGGCCGTGGCGGAGGCCGAAGGCACGGAGGTCACCGACGAGGACCTCGAGGAGGAGTTCGCCTCGATCGCCGAGCGGGTCGGGCAGAAGCCGGAGCAGGTGCGCAAGCAGTTCGAGCGCAACGAGCAGGTGCCGTTGGTACGCTCCGACATCAGGAAGCGAAAGGCCCTCGAATGGCTGTTGGAGCAGGTCGAGGTGGTCGATGAGTCAGGAAACCCCGTCGACCGGGCGGCGCTGACGATCGAGCCCGAGACCTCCGAAGAGGCCGACGCCGAGGGCGATCAGGCCGACGAGGCCCCATCCGAAGCACCTGAAGAAGAGGACGAGTGACCATCCAGCCCGCGTACAACTACCTGGTTCCCACGGTGGTCGAGCAGACCAACCGGGGCGAGCGGGCCTTCGACCTCTACTCGCGGTTGCTGAAGGACCACATCATCTTCCTGGGCACGCCGATCGACGACACGATCGCCAACCTGGTCTGCGCCCAGCTGCTGCACCTCGAGTCGGAGAACCCCGACAAGGACATCAACATCTACATCAACTCGCCGGGCGGCGACATCACGGCTCTGTTCGCGATCTACGACACGATCCAGTACGTGAAGCCGGACATCACGACGATCTGCTTCGGTCAGGCCGCCTCGGCCGCCGCGGTGCTGCTGGCCTGCGGCACCCCCGGCAAGCGCCTGGCCCTGCCCCACGCACGGGTGCTGCTGCACCAGCCCTGGGGCCAGGGCGGTGGCCAGGCCACCGACATCGAGATCCAGGCCCGCGAGATCATGCGGATGCGTGACCTGCTCGACCAGATCCTGTCCCGCCACACGGGCCAGAGCACCGAGCAGATCAGCAAGGACACCGACCGCGACTTCGTACTGTCCGCGGAACAGGCCAAGGAGTACGGCATCATCGACGAGGTGATCTCCGCACGGGAGCTCGCCGACAACCGCGGACCGATCACGGCCGCCAGCTGACCGGATCGTCGACCGAGGGGACCTTGACGTGGCGAAGTTCGGAGACGGGGGAGAACTTCTCAAGTGCAGCTTCTGCGGCAAATCGCAGAAGCAGGTCAAGAAGCTGATCGCCGGACCCGGCGTCTACATCTGCGACGAGTGCATCGACCTCTGCAACGAGATCATCGAGGAGGAGCTCTCCGAGACCTCCGAGCTCAACTTCGGCGAGCTGCCCAAGCCGAAGGAGATCTACGAGTTCCTGAACGACTACATCATCGGCCAGGACCACGCGAAGAAGATCCTCAGCGTCGCCGTCTACAACCACTACAAGCGGGTGCAGTTCGGTGCGACGCACACCGACGACGTCGAGCTGGCCAAGTCCAACATCATGCTCATCGGCCCGACGGGGTGCGGCAAGACGCTGTTGGCCCAGACCTTGGCCCGGATGCTCAAC
>JAFBAD010000183.1 GCA_019247975.1 Acidimicrobiia bacterium | reverse complement strand
AACCGGCCCGTGCAGCAGGTCTGGCTGGACGGACGATCCGACGGCGTGGCCGACCAGTTCACGCGGGCCGGCAACCAGATCCGCTTCCTCACCACGACCGAAGGGGTGCTCGACCAGACGTCGTTCCTGACCGTCGCCTGGACCTTCGGCTTCATGCAGTCGCTCGGTGTGCTCGTCGCGCTCATCACCATCGGCGGCCTGCTGCTCTACCTCGACACACGGCAGCGCTCGCGTCGCGTGTCGTACGCGTTCCTGCGCCGCATGGGTCTGACGCGGCGCGCGCACCGGCGGTCGATCGTGGCCGAGGTCGGCGTGGTGCTCGTCGGCGGCACCGTGCTCGGCGCGGCGCTCGCCTGCGTCGCCGCCGGGCTCGTGTACCTGGACGTCGACCCGGTGCCGACGATCCTCCCCGCGCCGCTGCTGCGGTTCCCGTCCAACCTGTTGCTCGGCGTGGTGGTGGCGAGCCTCGTGGTTGCGTGGTTCGGTGGGCGGGTGGCCCAGATGTCGGCCGACCGCGGCAACGTCGCGGAGGTGCTCCGTGCCGAGGTCTGAGGGCCCGCCGGTCGAGGACGAGCCCGTCGTCTGGGCCGACGACGTGACGATCTCGTTCGCGTCCGTGTCGGGTCGGGTGGATGCGCTCACCTCGGTGAGCGCATCGTTCGGGCCGGGCGCGGTGCACGCGCTCGTCGGGCCGACCGGCAGCGGCAAGTCATCCTTCCTCCGGGTGCTCGCCGGCCACGACCGCCCGACGTCGGGTTCGGTCGTCGTCGCGGGCCGGGTCATCTCCCGCATGAGCCCGCGGGGCCGCCGGCGCGTCCGCCGTCGCCACATCGGGTTCGTGTTCCAGCGGCCGGCCGCCAACCTCTTCACCTACCTCGACGTCACCGAGCACCTGCGGGTCGCAGCCCGGCTGCGGGGTCCCTACGACGCCGCCGAGGCCGACGGCCTGCTCGAGGCGCTCGGCCTGGCCGACCGGCGCGACCACCGGCCCGCGCAGCTCTCGGGCGGTGAGCAGCAACGCCTGGCCTTCGCCATGGCCGCCATCAACCGGCCGCCGGTGCTGCTGGCCGACGAGCCCACGGCGGAGCTCGACCACGAGGCCGGGGCGCGGCTGCTCGACTCGGTCGGCCGTCTGGCCGAGCGCGGCACCTGCGTGGTGTTCGCGACGCACGATCCGCAGGCCCAGGAGCGGGCCGACCGGGTGGTTGCGCTCGACCACGGGAAGTCGAAGGCGGGAGCGTCGCCGCGGTGACGGTGGTCGAGCTGGCCGCGGTGTCGAAGCGGTACCGGCGGGGCTCCGAGACGGTCCACGCGCTGGAAGCGGCCTCGGTCACGGTGGCCGAGGGTGAGCTGGTCGGGCTGGTCGGGCCGTCGGGCTCGGGCAAGACGACGCTGCTCAACCTGGTGTGCGGGTGGGAGGAGCCCGACGAGGGCGAGGTGCGCTGGGGCTCGGAGGTGGAGGGCCGAGCGGACCGCTGGGAGGAGCTGGCGATCGTCCCCCAGGCCCTCGGGCTGGTCGAGGAGCTGACCGTCCGCGAGAACGCCTCGCTGCCGTTGCGGTTCCCGTCGACCCGCGAGCCGGCCGACGTCGACGACGTGCTCGACCGGCTCGGCCTCACCGAGCTGGCCCACCGGCCCTCGACCGGCACGTCGCTGGGTGAGCAGCAGCGCACCGCGATCGCCCGGGCCCTCGTCGCCCGCCCGGTCATGCTCGTCGCCGACGAGCCCACCGCCCACCAGAACGCGGGCTGGGCCCGGGCCCTGCTCGGCGAGATGCGCATGGTCTGCCAGCAGGGCGGCGCCGTGCTCGTCGCCACCCACGACCGTGAGCTGCTGAGCAGCATGGACCGGGTCGTCCTCCTCCACGACGGTCGGGTCGTCGCCTGACCCACCGCCGTTCTGCCGCCTGGATCTCTCCACCGGTGGAGAGATCCAGGTGGCAAAACGCCCCTTCAGTCGTCGTCGGCAGCCTTGAGGATCTCGCCGAGGTCGGCAGGAACGGTCCAGCGGTCGGCCGGGAGGTGGTGCTCACGGGCCCAGGCGACGGTCAACGGGTCGCTGCCGGCCAGCTCGAGCTGGTCGCCGCCGAGCTCGGGGTGGCGCAGGTACAGGCCGACCCGGCGGGTGAAGCCCCGGGTCTCGGACCACGCCTCGGCCTGGTCGCGGCCGGCGACGCCGGCCGACACGGTGGCGATCACCCGGCCGTAGGTGCTGAGGCCCGACACGGTCTTGCCCACGTCGTGCAGCAGCGCGGCGGCCAGCACCGGCCGGCGGTCCGCTCCGCCGTGGTCAGCCGGGAGCGCGGCGTCGACCCGGCGGGCCACCCCGACCGCGTGGCGGCGGTCGGCCGACGGCATCGCCCGCCAGAGCTCGCGCTCACCGTCGAGCAGCTGCTGCTCGGCCCACGCCTGGTCGGCCGCCGCCGGCCCACCGGGCCGCAGCGACCCGAAGAACCGCTTGACGAGGTGGGTGGCGCTCAGGACTGCGCGTGCTCGACCCGGACGCGGGTCGCCGGCATCGCCTCGAGCCGGGCCTCCGGGATCGGCTCACCCGACACCTCGCAGAGGCCGTAGGACCCGTCCGTGAACTTCGCCAGGGCGTGGTCGACCTCCTCGAGCTGCTCCTGCAGCGACGCCGCGAGGGAGCGGTTCTCGCCCTGCTCGGCGGCCACCTGCGCGGAGTCGGCGAAGTTCTCGTCGAACTCGGGCCCCCCTTCGGAGGACCCGCCGAGCGCTGCGAGTTGCTGCTGCAGTTGCGAGCGCTCCTCCTCGAGCGCGCCGCGCAGCTGGGCCAGCTTCTCGTCGGACAGCATGGCGACAGGGTAGTCCTCGGGGGATGCGCCGGTTTCCGGATCCGGCCTTCGCCGCAGATCGATGCGCAGGTCAGGAGGGGTGCGGCGGCGCGAGTGCGCGCGGGTGGGCCGACCGGTAGACGGCCCACAGCCGTTCGGTCGACACCAGCGTGTAGAGCTGCGTCGTGCTGATCGACGCGTGCCCGAGCAGCTCCTGCACGGACCGGATGTCGGCGCCGTGGTCGAGCATGTGGGTCGCGCACGAGTGGCGCAGCACGTGCGGGGTGAGCCGCCCCGAGAGGCCGGCCCGGCCGCCGTACTTGCGCACCACCCCCCAGGCGCCCTGGCGGGTGATCCGGCCCCCGCGGGCGTTGAGGAACAGCGC
Source organism: Acidimicrobiia bacterium (assembly GCA_019247975.1). Taxonomy (GTDB): domain Bacteria; phylum Actinomycetota; class Acidimicrobiia; order Acidimicrobiales; family Iamiaceae; genus JAFBAD01. Next base: position 7,900 of record JAFBAD010000183.1, on the reverse strand, counting down.
CTCGGCGTCACCCCGGCGGGCCCAGCGCTCGGGCGCGAGCAGCGGGCGGCCGCCCGGTCCCAGCCACGCCCGCAGCGCGTCGTGCGCGCACCGCCCGATCGGCACCACCCGCTCCTTGCCGCCCTTCCCGTAGGCCCGCAGCACCCCCTCGACCAGGTCGACGTCGGTCAGCGACAGCCCGACGAGCTCGGAGATGCGCAGCCCGGCGCCGTAGAGGACCTCGAGGATGGCCCGGTCCCGCAACGTCGCCGGCTCGTCGCCGGCCACCGCCTGGATCAGGCGCTCGACGTCCTCCTCGCTCAGCGCCTTGGGGACACCGCGCGGCACCCGCGGCACTGCGACGTCGGCCGACGGGTCGGCCTCGCCGGTCCCCTCGGCCACCCGGAAGCGGTGCAGCGCCCGCACCGCGACCACCGAGCGCTTCACGGTGGCGGGCGCCAGGCCGCCGGCCTTCAGGTGGGCGACGTAGTCGGTCACGTCGCTCTCCCCCACGTCGGCCAGCGCCCGCCCCCGCCCGTCGAGCCAGGCCCAGTAGCGGCGCAGGTCGCCCCGGTAGGCCGACAGCGTGTTCGTCGAGCGCCCCCGCTCGACCCGCAGCCAGGTGAGGAACTCCTCGATCTCGAGCGGCAGCTCGTCGGCGACGGCCATTCTCGAGGTCATGACTACCGGGATCCGGTAGCCCCGTCCTCGAGAATGCGGTCGCGCGCCAGGAGGAGGCCGACGATGGTCTTGGCGTCGGTGAGGCGGCCGTCGGCGATCATCGCCGGGACGTCGGCCAGGTCGACGGTCTCGATCGACATCGCCTCCTCCTCGGGACCCTGGCGGGAATCGGGGACCTCGCTCAGCCCGGTGGCCAGGTAGATCCAGCCCTGCTCGTCGGAGATGCCGGCGGCCTGGTGGACGTGCGCGAGCAGCTCCAACCGCTCGGCCTTGCGTCCGATCTCCTCGGCCAGCTCCCGGTGCACGGTCGCCTCGAGCGCCTCGCCGGGCGCGTCGCGCAGGCCGGCGGGGATCTCGAGCAGCTCCTGGTCGACCGGGCCGCGGTACTGGCGGACCAGCACCACCGTGTGGCCGTCGTCCAGCACCGGCACCGCGGCGACGTAGCCGAGGTCGCGGATGATGTCGCGCTCGAAGGTGTCGCCGTCGGGTCCCGCGAACGTCGCCTTCACCACCCGGATGCGGTGGAGAGCGACCAGCTCCTCTTCGCTGACGTGCCGGAACCCGGGCACCTACGACGCCGAGGCGTGGACGGGGAAGAGGTGCGGGGCGCGGTCCTCGGCCCGCTCGAGCGCGGCGCCGATGAACTCACGGAAGAGCGGCGCGGGCCGGTTCGGCCGACTCTTGAGCTCGGGGTGGGCCTGCGTGCCGACCCAGAACGGGTGGCCGTCGAGCTCGATGAACTCAACCAGCCGGTTGTCCGGCGAGGTGCCCGACAGGCGCAGCGAGCTCGTCTCGAAGCGCGAGCGGAACCGGGGGTTGAACTCGTAGCGGTGCCGGTGGCGCTCGGACACGACGTCACGGCCGTAGGCCCGGGCCACCTGCGAGCCCGGCGTGAGCTCGGCCACGTAGGCGCCGAGGCGCATCGTGCCGCCGAGGTCGGTCACGTCGCGCTGGCTGTCCATAAGGTCGATGACCGGGAACGGCGTGCGGACGTCGATCTCGGTGGTGTTCGCGCCGGTCATGCCGAGGACGTTGCGGGCGTACTCGATCGTCATCGCCTGCAGGCCGAGGCACAGCCCCAGGCACGGGATGCCGTGCTCCCGGGCGTACCCGGCCGCCGCGATCTTCCCCTCCATGCCCCGCTCGCCGAAGCCGCCAGGGATGACGATGCCGTCGAGGTCGGCCAGCCGGCCGGCGGCCAGCATCCCCTCGACCTCCTCGGCCTGGATCCAGTCGATCTCGACCTTGGCGCCGTGGTGGAAGCCGCCGTGCTTGCAGGCCTCGACGACGGACAGGTAAGCGTCGACCAGGCTCACGTACTTGCCGATGAGCCCGATGCGCACCGGGCGGTTGGCCGCCTCGACCCGCTCGACCAGCGCCTCCCACTCGCGCAGGTCGATGGCCCGGTCGGCGATGTGGAGGATGCGGCAGACGACCTCGTCGAGGCCCTCCTCGTGCAGGGTCAGCGGGATCTCGTAGAGGTTGCCGGCGTCGGCTGCGTTGACGACCGCGTCGACCGGCACGTCGCACAGCGACGAGATCTTCCGCTTGAGGTCCGCGCTGACCGGTCCGTCGCTGCGGCACACGATCGCGTCGGGCTGGATGCCCCGGCCGCGCAGCTCGGTGACCGAGTGCTGCGTGGGCTTGGTCTTCTGCTCACCGGACGGACCGATGAACGGCACGAGGGTCACGTGCACGTAGGCGACGTTGTCCCGGCCGACGTCGAGGCGGAACTGCCGGATCGCCTCGAGGAACGGCAGGATCTCGATGTCGCCCACCGTGCCGCCGACCTCGGTGATGACCACGTCGACGTCGTCGGTGGCCAGGCGGAGGATGCGGCGCTTGATCTCGTCGGTGATGTGCGGGATCACCTGGACGGTCTTGCCCAGGTAGTCACCCCGCCGCTCGGCCGCGAGGACCGACGAGTAGATCGAGCCGGTGGTCGCGTTCGAGTCGCGCGACAGGTTCTCGTCGATGAACCGCTCGTAGTGGCCGAGGTCGAGGTCGGTCTCGCCGCCGTCGTCGGTGACGAACACCTCGCCGTGCTCGAACGGGTTCATCGTGCCGGGGTCGACGTTGATGTACGGATCGAGCTTCTGCATCGTGACCCGGAGACCCCGGGACTTCAGCAGTCGACCGAGGGATGAGGCCGTGATGCCCTTGCCGAGCGAGGAAGCCACGCCGCCCGTCACGAAGATGTGTTTCGTCACGGGGTCTCAGGCTACCCCGGCGCCGCCGCTCCCCACGCGGATGCCACGTTCGTCCCCCGGAGGGGACGTCAGGTCTTGCGCCCGAGGCGATCGAGGCCGCGCAGCAGCGGGTTCCGGTCGATGACCGCGGAGAACGACACGATCTCCGACGCGACGTTCAGCACGACGACGAACGCCAGCGCTGCGACCCGGATGGCGAGCGGGCTCGCCAGCACCACCCCGAAGCCGAGCATCGCCCCGAGCGGGTTGGCCCCCGCATCGCCGAGCATCAGCTCCTCCCGGAGATCGAACAGGAGGAGACCGACCGCCGCGCCGAGCATCACCGCGACCCCCGGAGGCGCTTCGCCCCAGGTGCACGCGAGCAGGATGGCGCCGAGGACGAGCGAGACCTTGATGGTGCGCCCCGGCGCGCGGTCGAAGAGGTTGCCGACGTTGGCCGCACCTGCGACGAGCAGCGCGTCGATCACCAGGTCGGCGGGCCGACCGAGGTCGAAGAGCGCGACCGCCCACACCGCGATCGCGACACCACCGATCAGCTTGAGCGCGCCGGTCGTGACCTGCCCCTTGCGCAGCGCGCCGAGGTGCCCGCGGAAGCCCTTCGCGGAGCCGAGCTCCGCGACGTCGTCGATGAAGCCCAACAGACCGAAGCCGAGCGCGATGACGAGAGCGCCGAGGCCGCCGGCGTGGAGCACGTCCTGGTCGATCTTCAACCCGACGAGCAGCTGCTCGAGCGCGGCGAGGAACAGCACCGCGAGCACCGTGATGATCCCGGCTGCCACCGGCACCGACGCGCCGCGGTGGTTCGTCCGGGCGAAGAGCGGCGAGGCGAACGTCGGCCGCATCGCCAACCAGAGGAGCGCGGCGACCACTGCGCCTGCGCCCGCGCTGACCAGGATCTCCACGAGGCGCAGGTCCTAGGGGACGGGGGCCGGCTCTGACGTCGGGGCGGTGGGGTGCGGCGACGCGGTCGGCTCCATGAGGAAGGGGGCGTCCTCCCGCTCCGACTGGACCACCATGATCGCCACGACCGGGCACACGATGCTCAAGACGATGGCGAGCACGATCGGTCCCGAGTCGTTGAGGATGGACCCGAGCAGGCCGGCGGCCAGCGACGCGATGATCCCGAGCTGCAGCGCGGGCAGGCCGGCGAGCACGACCTTCCAGCGCTGCCGCCACCCGAGGGTGAACGCGAGGAACGCGGCGCCGACCGGGATCAGCTTCGTCCAGATCGAGTTCTGGGCCAGGCGGAACACCGCGCCGAGCTTCCGCTGGATGATGTCGGTCAGGGGCTTCCAACCGTCCTTGCCGGTGGAGTCGAGCAGCTTGCCGAAGTGCGTCTGCGAGTCGTGCGAGCGCAGCAGGTCGGCCCCTGCGGCCAGCCCGAGCGCCCCGACCCCCACCGCCAGGGCGACGAGCACGGTCTTCCAGGTCAGCCGCCAGCCGAGCAGCCGGGCGATGAGGACGGTGAAGACCGGGACGAGCGTGACGATGCCACCGATGTCGTTGCCGAGCATCGGCGCGCCGTCGACGAAGGCGACGAACACGAGCATCGCGCTCACGATGATCGCCATCTCCCGCTTGGAGTGGCACTCCTCGATGATGATCATCCCGAGCATGATCGAGCAGGCGGCCAGCAGGGCGAGGCTGCTGTTGCCGAAGCCGTAGTACCGGCCCGCGCTGCTGAGCGAGAGCCCGAGGATGCTCGACAGGTGCAGGTGGTTCCCGGTCGCGACGTCGAGCACGAGGATCAGGAGCGTCAGGGCCATGATCCACGCGGGCGCGGCGAGCGGCCGCTTGCCTCCGATCCGTTGCGCGATCGCCACGAGCAGGAGGTCGATCACCACCAGCAGGACGAGACCCGCCATGCCGAGCCGCGCCACGTTCGGGATGGCCCGGTACAGGAACGTGGCCGCCGGGAAGGCGAGGATCGCCAGTGCGATCCAGCGCAGCTGCCGCGCCCACCTCGTCGTCATCCGGAACCACAGCAGCACCGCGATGAGCAGGTAGGCGATGAGCTGCACGACGATGTAGGTGGTCGTCGTCGGGTTGAAGATGTCGGTGCGGTATGACGCGTCGCGGTTGAGCGTCTCGAGGTGGCCGAGGTCCGGGGTGGTCGCCTGGTACTTGACCGGGTTGCCCGGGAAGTCATCGGTGAAGTCGACGTGCAGCGCGTGGAGGATCGTCGGCGCGAGGTCGAACAGCGTCGCCACCCCCTCGCGGTGCGTACCGGGCGCGTTCACGTACCCGTGCGGCACGCCCGGACCACGGACGACCACGGGGCTGAGCTGCCACGAGCCCTTCGGCGGGCGGACGCCGGTGACGATGAGGAGCGTGTCGGGATCGAGGCGGGCCGCCACCTTGCCGAGGAGGGCGTCGGTGGCGGCGAGCGCGCGGTCCCGCGCCGCGAGCGCCGGGTAGCGGAGGAACTCGCCGTGCGCCTCGTCGGCCCGGTCCAGGTCTCCGGGATCGGCCACGATCACGTCGGCCTGGCCGAGCGCGCGGTCGAAGGCACGCATGAACGCAGTGGGGTCGGCGCGACGCCCGAAGGGGTACGTGGCGTCGTGTTCCAGGAGTCCAGTACCGACCTCGCCGGTGTCCACCGAGCCGTTGCTGGTCATCACCGCGGACGCGGCCGGACGGCGCAGGACCTGGATCGAGTTGTCGTCGAACGGCGCGATGTCCGCGTTGTTGATCACCGCGGTCCGCAGGTGCGCCTTCTGCAGGTCGTCGCCGAGCGTCCCCGAACCGGTGCTCAGGTGCTTGCTCTGGTTGAGGATCTTGAGGTTCGCGGCACCCATGTTGACGATGTCGCCGACGGGCTGGTGCCCGGTGCGCCGCGCGAGCGAGCTCGCGGCCGTGTCGGCCTCGAAGGGGGCGCCGGCCGGGAGGACCAGCGACGCGTCGATGGTCGCCCGGATCGGGTTGCCCGCGCCGAGCGCCGCGTACGCCTCGTGCGTCGTCGGTTGCGTCGAGCCGGTCTTCACCATGAGATCACCGACCGCGCCGGTCTCGGAGAGCCGCTCCAGGTTCGGTGCATTGTCGCGCAGCTCGTCCCACGTGAGGCCGGGCATGCCGAAGATCACGACCTTCTTCGCCGATGGCTGCACGATGCCGTGGACCTTCGCGTGCTGCGCGCCGCTGAACACGAGCGCCACCGCGAGCACCGAGAAGCCGGCGAACGCAGCCCCGATGCGGAACCGGCTCGACGTGAGGCGCGGCCACAGCGCGCGCAGCAGGAAGAAGCCCTGCTTGCCTCGGTGAACGAAGCCGGCGAGCGTCTTGCCGGTGTGACGGTGGGTCAACGGGACGTCGACCTCGAGCACACGCGCGCCGGCTCGCGCCGCATCGATGCTCAGCGACACGGAGAACCCGAAGTGACCGCTCGGTTGCATCGAGCGCAGCAGCCCCGCTCGCATCGCCCGCTGCCCCGAGATCGGCGCGCGCAGCTGGACGCCGGTCGCCTTGCGCACACCCCACTGCGCGGTGCGCTTCACGGTGCCGAAGCCGCCCGTCGCGGACGCAGGGATCACCGCGATCGTCATGTCGGCCTCGTCGGCGACCACCGGCGCGAGGAGGTCATGCGTGAGCACCGCGCTCGCACCGATGTCGCCGTCGACGATCAGGAAGATGTCGGCGTCGGTGATCGTCCGCGCGCCGGCCATGATCGCCTGCGCCTGGCCCTGGTTGAACGGGAACCGCAGCACCGAAGCACCGGCCGCGCGGGCGCGATCCGCGGTGTCGTCGGTGGATCCGTCGTCGATGACGAGGACCTGGGTGACGTCGGCGATCGAGAGCAACGCCTGAACGGTCTCGGCGATCGTTGCCGATTCGTTCTTGGCGGGCACCAGAGCACAGACGCGGAGAGGCTCGGGCAAGGGGTCCAAACCTATGCGCGGACGGGGGTCCGAGAGCGTCAGCCCGGCGGCTCGGGCCGGCGGCGACGGAGCACTCGGTAGCGGAGGCGCAAGGTCATCGGGAACGAGGCGATCGAGCTGAGGAGGTGGTCGAGCGGCCGCTCGAGACCGGCCGCGTCACGCGGTTCGATCTCGACGACGCCCGTATTGAACCGGTCGCCGTTGCCGGCGACGAGGTGGTTCGGCGACAGGTGGACCGTCCGACCGTCGAGGTGCAGGCCCTCGCGCGTCAGACCGCACACCGCGGCGAGGCGATCGATCTCCCGTCCCGGGTCCTCGAGGAACGCCTCGAAGTGGACGACCTCGAGGGGCCGGTCGGTGCTGCGGCCCACGAGGTGCGCGAGTGCGTTCCAGAGGGACCAGAGCACCGAGCTCGTCCAAGGTGTGAACAGGCGCAGCTCGGACTCGTCATCACCGTCGTACAGCTTCTTGCGCCGCGCCCATGAGGCTGCGACCGTGCGCGGGTCGCGCACGAGGTTGACCGGGCGCAGGTCGACGCCGACCCGCTGCAGGAGCAGCGCGTCGATCGGGTTCTTCGAGCTGTCGATCACGACCTCGGCCCCGGTCACGTCGTGCACCGCGGCGAGCGCCATCGCGTACGTCGTCGCGTAGCGGGTCAGCTCGTCGTCGGGACCGCGGTTCCGCGCCATCTTGAACAGCTCGGGGAGGAAGTGCCGGCTGCGGAGCCGGCGGGCCTGGATGCGCTCCATCTCCTCCGCGGTCGCGGGCGCGTCGTGGATCTTCTCGAGCACCTGCGACCAGATCGGGCACTCCGGGATCGGCTTGCCGCACCCGCACAGCCGCTTGCGCTGCACGCCGTGGCTCCACAGCAGGCGCAGCTCCCCAGCCGCGAACGCGCCCTTGATCTCGCCGAGGATCGCGGTCAGCAACGTGCTGCCGCTCCGCCCCCATCCGACGATGTAGACGACGTGGGACGTCGCGACCGGTGGGGTCACGAACCGGCCCTGATCCGCGCCGAGCGGTCCTCGATCGCGAGCAGCGTGAGGTAGGCGCCCAGGTACACGAAGACGAGCGCGGTGACCACGATGCCGGAGTCGTTCACCAGCCACCCGACGACGCCTGCGGCCAGCACGCCGATGACCCCGGCGCGAAGCG
>JAFBAD010000053.1 GCA_019247975.1 Acidimicrobiia bacterium | reverse complement strand
CATACGCGCCCACCGGGGCGCTGATCGCAGCGGCCACCACGTCGCTGCCCGAGACCCTGAAGGGCGAGCGCAACTGGGACTACCGCTACACGTGGATCCGCGACTCGGCGTTCGCGCTGTGGGGTCTGCACACGCTGGGCTTCGACTGGGAGGCCAACGACTTCTTCTGCTTCATCGCCGACGTCGCCGAGCGCGACGACGAGCTGCAGATCATGTACCGCTCCGACGGCGGACGCGATCTCAGCGAGTCGGTCCTCGATCACCTGCGCGGGTACGAAGGCGCGCGCCCGGTGCGGGTCGGCAACGACGCGTTCCGCCAGCGCCAGCACGACGTGTGGGGCGCGGTGCTGGACTCGGTCGCGATCCACACCCGCTCGGTCGAGCGCCTCGACGAGCGGCTGTGGCCGATCCTGAAACGGCAGGTCGAAGGGGCGATCGCCAACTGGCGTGAGCCGGACCAGGGCATCTGGGAGGTGCGGGGCGACCCGCAGCACTTCACCTCGTCCAAGGTCATGTGCTGGGTCGCGCTCGATCGCGGCGCGCGTCTGGCGGCGCTCCGCGGCGAGGACGAGCTCGCGGTGGCCTGGCGGGCGGAGGCCGACGAGATCCACGCCGACATCTGCGCGCACGCGCTCGACGATCGCGGCGTCTTCACCCAGCACTACGGCACCGATGCGCTCGACGCGTCGCTGTTGCTCATGCCGTTGCTGAAGTTCCTGCCTCCGGAGGACGAGCGGGTGCGGGCGACGGTCCTCGCGGTCGCCGACGAGCTCGGCTGCGACGGACTCGTGCTGCGCTACAAAGTCGACGAGACCGACGACGGGTTGCGCGGCGAGGAGGGCACGTTCACGATCTGCTCGTTCTGGCTCGTGTCGGCGCTCGCGCTGATCGGCGAGCTCGAGCGGGCCGAGAAGCTGTGCCAGAAGCTGCTGTCGTCGGCCAGTCCGCTCGGGCTGTACGCCGAGGAGCTCGACCCGACGAGCGGACGTCAGCTCGGCAACTTCCCGCAGGCGTTCACCCACCTCGCGCTGATCAACGCGGTGATGACGCTCATCGAGGCAGGCGACCGGGACCGGCAGTAGGTCGCGGCGGTAGCTTCCGCCGATGCCCGCCACCACCTTCGATCCCATCGCCTCGCCGACCGTCGAGGTCGGTCCCACGCGCGAACCGCAGTTCGTCCACGAGGACCAGGTCACCGAGGCGACCGGTCGGCTCGACGGCTTCCGTGGCCGTCACGGTCGGGGGCCGAACCTGCTCGTGATCCTCATGGACGACGTCGGCTGGGGCGACTTCGGTTGCTACGGCGGTGGCGTCGCGGTCGGCGCGCCGACGCCGAACATCGACCGGCTGGCGCGCCGCGGTCTGCTGATGACGTCGTGCTACTCGGAGCCGTCGTGCACGCCGAGCCGCGCGTCGCTCCTGACCGGCCGGCTGCCGATGCGCCACGGCCTGCACCGCCCGCCCATGTACGGCGAGCCGGGTGGCCTGCAGGGCGAGATCACGATGGCCGAGCTGCTGTCGGACGCGGGCTACGTCACGCAGGCGGTCGGCAAGTGGCACCTCGGCGAGAACGTCGAGTCGCAGCCCCAGCACGTCGGCTTCGACGACTTCTATGGGTTCCTCTCGGTGTCGGACATGTACAGCGAGTGGCGTGACCCGTACTTCTTCCCCGAGGTCGTCTACTCGGAGGCCCGCACCGAGTGGGTGCAGAACATGGAGTTCAACCGCTCGTTCGTGCACGCGACGCGCGACGGCGACGTCGAGCCGGTGGAGGAGGTCACCATCCCGGTGCTGTCGCGGCTCGACGACATGTGGTGCGAGTACACCGAGTCGTTCGTGCGGCGCATGGCCGGCGGCGACCAGCCGTGGTTCTGCTACCTCGGCACCCGCGGCGCGCACTTCGACAACTACCCGCTCGAGAAGTTCCTCGGGTCGTCGCCGGCGAAGCACCCGTACAAGGACACGATCATCGAGCTCGACTCGATCGTCGGGCGCCTGGTCGACGTGCTCGAGGAGACCGGCCAGGCCGACTCGACCCTGATCTTCCTGTCGTCGGACAACGGGCCGCACATGGAGAACTGGCCCGACGCTGCGTTCACGCCGTTCCGCTGCGCGAAGGGCTCGACGTGGGAGGGCGGCGTGCGGGTGCCGGGGATCATGGTGTGGCCCGACATGGTCGAGGCCGACCGCGCCAGCGACGGCCTGTTCTCGTTCACCGACCTGTTGCCGACGATGCTCTCGCTGGCCGGCGCGCCGGAGCGGATCCCGACCGACCGCTTCATCGACGGCATCGACCAGACGTCGTTCCTGCTGTCGGCCGAGGGGCTGTCGAACCGCAAGTACGTCTACTACTGGCTGCTGCGCAAGCTGTCCGCGCTGCGGGCCGGTGAGTACAAGTTCATGCTCGCCTCGACCTCCGACGACGACACCGACGTCGCCGGGCCGGGCGGCTTCACCGGGATCACCCAGGACTACACGTATCCCCGCCTGTTCAACCTGTACCTGGATCCGAAGGAGCAGCACAGCTACCTGACCCGGAAGCTCGCCTACAACGAGGCGTTCATCGACGGCATCCGGGCGCACCTCATGAGCTACCGGGACCACCCGCCGAAGCACATCGTCTAACGCCGGTTGCTGGCGGCGCTTGTATCTAACTTGTATGGTACAGGTCCATGACGAGCGACACCTGGAACCCGGACCAGTACGAGCGCTTCAAGGCCGAGCGCAGCCAGCCCTTCTACGACCTGCTGTCGCTCGTGCAGCCGTTGCCCGGTGGGCGGGCGCTCGACCTCGGTTGCGGCACCGGCGCGCTGACCCGGGAGCTGCACGAGAAGCTGGGCGCCGCCGAGACGGTCGGCATCGACTCGTCGCCGGCGATGCTGGCCGACGCGGAGCCGCACGCCGGCGGAGGGTTGCGCTTCGAGGAGGGTGACATCGCGTCGCTGTCGGTCGACCGTCCGGTCGACCTCGTCTTCTCGAACGCCGCCCTGCACTGGGTGCCCGACCACGAGAAGGTGCTCGCCGAGTGGACCGCGCTCTTGGCGCCGGGCGGGCAGATCGCCGTGCAGGTGCCGGCCAACGTCGACCACGCGTCGCACCGCGTGATCCAGGAGCTCGCCACCGAGGAGCCGTACGTCTCCGCGGGCGAAGGGCCCCCGCCGCCGGACCCGGTGCTCGGCGTGCTGAAGCCGGAGCGCTACGCCGAGCTGCTCCACGCACTCGGCTACGCCGAGCAGAGCGTCCGGTTGCAGGTGTACGGGCACGTGCTCGAGTCGACGGCCGCCGTCGTCGAGTGGACGAAGGGCACGTCGCTCACCCGCATGGCCCGCCACCTCCCACCGGAGCTGTACGAGCAGTTCGTCGACGAGTACCGCCGCCGCCTGGTCGCCGAGCTCGGCGACCGACGTCCGTACTTCTACGCCTTCAAGCGCATCCTCTTCTGGGCCAAGCGCTGATCGCCGCCGGGCTTTCCGGGACTTGAGGCTGCGAATGGCCGACCTCAAGTCCCGGAAATGGTCGTAGCCTCGGACGCCCCATGAGCCCACCCGCCAAGTCCGGCCCCACCGGGGTGAAGGTGATCGCCACCAACCGCCAGGCGCGGCGGGACTACGAGGTCCTCGACACCTGGGAGGCCGGGATGGTTCTCATGGGCAGCGAGGTGAAGTCGCTGCGAGAGGCGAAGGTGCAGATCTCTGACGCTTACGCCCGCATCATCGGCAACGAGGCGTGGATCGTCGGCCTGCACATCACGCCGTACTCACACGCCGGCGTGCAGGGGGCGGCCGACACCGACCGTGATCGCAAGCTGCTCCTCAACCGCAAGGAGATCGACCTCATCCGGGCTCGACTGGAGCAGGAGAGGCTGACCCTCGTGCCCCTCTCCCTCTACTTCAGGGAGGGGCGGGCCAAGCTCGAGGTCGGCCTCGGCCGTGGCCGCCGGGAGATCGACAAGCGCCAGGTGATCGCCCAGCGGGAGGCTGACCGCGAGGCGCGGCGGGCCATGGTGCGCGGCGCGAAGGGAACCGATTGAGCGCGGCGGTAGGCTTCCAGGGCCCTTCGGGGCGCTCTTTGACAAGGGGCTGATCGGTTTCGACGTTGAGGCCGGAAGCCGTTCATGCGACCGGAGTTGCTCAGACTCCTTAAACGGGGCACCCAAAGAAGCGCCGATGGCGACTTCGCTCTCGCCGCCTGACCTAGTCAGGTGAAGAGAGACATCGCGACCAGCAATGGCACGCGGGGCCTGATCACTACAGCCCGGCAACAGAAGTAGTGGTGGACGGCGGGAGAGACCGCTGACGGCAGGCAAAGACCGCTGACGGCTCGGAAAGACGAGCCGGTGCCGCAAGGCAGCTGACCCGGCAGCGCGTCGACCGTGAGACGCAACCGCGGGAATGGTCGTAGCAGGGACGTCAACCGCTTGGCGGACGAGGGTTCGATTCCCTCCAGCTCCACTCTCTCACTCACTCTCATGACGGCTCTACCAGGGACCGGCTACCGCCGGATCACCCGGCATCGAGCAGGCGATCGAGCCACCCGACGCGGTGCCGACGTACCTCCCGCTGCACTGCACACGACCCTGACCCGGCCGGACTACGACCAGAGCTCGGCTCGACGAGACCACCAGGCCTCGGCGGCGGTCATCGCGCTCTCGGCCTCGCGGACGCCGTCGCCGATGAGCCCTGCCGTGGCCGCCCAGTGCAGGGGCACGAGGGCGAGCGCGCCAGGGAGCCATCGGTGCTCGTCGGGGGTCAACGGTTCCGGAGCCGTGCTCTCGTAGGCTCCGATCAGTCGGTGCGGCTCGAGCAAGTCGCCGCTGGGTGCGACGTGATGCAGGCTGGCCGCGACGTCGTACAACCGCTCCCTGACCCTTGCGAAGTCGAGGTCGAAGGTGGCCCACGAGCCGTCTGGCAGTTCTCCCGTGTTGGCCAACTTGTAATCCCCGTGGATGGGAGCGGTCGGCAGGTCGACCTCCTTGCGGAGCTCGGCGAGCTCGCCGGTCAGTTGGCGCATCCGGCGCACGACGGGCTCGCTCCGGGATCCGAGCCGCCGGCGGGTGAAGCCGATCGAGTGACGCAGTTGGCCGAAGGTCATGTGGTCGTCGAGGGGCGCGGGCGGACCGGGGTCCCAGACCGCTCGGAGCGCAGCGTGCAGGCGTCCGAGCTCCGCGAACAGACGGAGGTGGGAGTCCTCCTCCGCCCTTGGCTCGACGTGGTCGATGAACTCCTCGATCTCAGCCCAACGATCAGCAACCCGGAACAGATCGCGCCCGGCGATCGGGAGCGGCCGAGCGACGCGGACCTCGGTGCGCTGGAGCCGTTCCCGCAACCGCCGCAGTCCCGCGACCCGGCCGCGGCGGACCCAGGGCCGGTGCACCCGGATTACGACCGGCGGTTCAGCGTCGATCCGCACGTTGAGGTTGAACCCGCCGCCCATGTCCGCCCATCCGGCCCCGCTCGCGACGCGGTCGATCAGGGCCGAGACAGCCGGATCATCCGAGGTGGCTCTCGGCCCGAACCAGCGCGGCAGAGCGGGACGAGAGACCGCAGGCGCGGGCACCTTTCAACCCCAGGCGGGGCCAGCGAGGATCTGTTCACGCAGGATGTCGGCGTGGCCGCAGTGGTGGGCCAGCTCCCGCAGCACCTGCAGGTACACCCAGTGCAACGTGCGAGGGCCGCTGCGATGGCCGGTCACGACCGCGTCGAGCGACAGGTCGGCAACGACGGTGCGCGCCGTGGCGCACGCCTGCCTGTGGGCTGCCGTCACGCTCTCCACACCATCGTCCTCGGCGAGCCGGAACGAGTCTTCGGGGCGCTGCACGAGACCGATCTCCTGACGCGATCGCCCGCCGACGCACTCCTCGAACCAGACCCGCTGCATCCACGTGACGTGCTTGACCAAGCCGAGCATGGTCGTCGCCGACGGCACCAGCCGGATGCGAGCCTGCTCGTCGGTCAGGCCCTCCAGGCTCTTGTCGACGGCACTGCGGTAGTCCTCGATGAACGCCTCGAGCTGGGCGCGATCGTCATCGAGGAGCACATCGAACGCACCCACCAGGTCCTCCCATCACCGAGTCACCGCTCCCGCAGGCATGTCACGAGCGGAACGTGGCCACGAGCTCGTGCTGCGAGTCGGCCTCGACTGCCTTGTAGCAGTAGTTGGCTCGCACCCAGTCCACCGCGTCGGCCGCAGGGGTCCCGGTGAGCACGGCGAGGCAGGCAAGCGCGGTCCCGGTTCGACCATGGCCACCGAGGCACCCGACCTCGACCCGCTGACCCTGCCCGGCGCGGTCGAGCACGTCCGTGAGGGCTCGAAGCAGTTCGTCGCGATCGTCGGGCACACCGAGTCCGGCCAGTCGAGGTGTTGGTGAGGCCACGGCGGGTCCCACCGCTGGTCGAAGTAGAGGCCGAAGTCCGGCGTGACCCGTCGGACGTAGGGGTCGTCGCCCAGGAAGCGGACACCCATGACCGTCGTGCCGTCGGCGAACCGCACGGGAGTGCGGTGGACGTGCGGTTCAGGTGATGGCCGGCCGGCGGCATCCCACCCTTCGCGCACGGCAGCGAGCTCGGCGGCCGAGACCGTCGCGTCGCCGCCTCCTCGGACCCGAACGATGATCGCGACTGCGACGGGGTCCTCGGTCGATGCCGCCCACGCCAACGCAGCCCCGTCGTCGTCTGTGAGCTCGTCGTCGGGGATGAAGCGATCCACTCGAACAGGATCGTGCCACGCGCTGAGCCGCGGCCTTCCGGCAGTTGTGCGCAACACGCGTCGCCCGTGATCGACGACCTGCTGGACTGGCCGGCGTGAGCGAGCTTCGGTGTCGACCGGCCAGAGCGGACGACTTCACCTTCCTGGCGACGATGCTCGGCGAGGCTGCGGTCTGGCGACCTGACAAGCCGACACCCACAGGTGAAGAGGTGATGGCGGATCCGCGGTATGCGGGCTACCTGGCCGGATGGCCGAGGCAAGGCGACTACGGACTGGTGGCCGAGGAACCAGCGCCTGTTGGCGCAGCCTGGTATCGGACGTACGCGGACGCGGACCACGGCCACGGCTTCGTCGCCGAGGATGTGCCCGAGCTGTCGATCGCAGTGATCGCGTCCCGCCGGCACGAGGGGATCGGACGACGGCTGCTCAGCGACCTGATCGAGGCCAGCGTCGCGCAGGGATGTCGAGCCCTGAGCCTCAGTGTCGCCGAAAACAATCCTGCGCGCGAGCTGTACGAGTCGGCCGGTTTCGTCCTGACGGGCAAGCACGGACACACGTGCACGATGGTGCGGCACGCCGTTCCATCGACCTGAGGTCAGGTGGGTCGGATGCTCAGCGGTCAGCGCGCCGCCGGCTCACCCCCGATGCGAGTGGACCGGATTGCTCAGGGGTACGGGACACGAGTGAAGCGAAAGCAGGCGCTCGCCGCGGTCGTGACGGTCGTGCTGCTGTGCTTCGGTGTCGTGCTGCGCGTGGCGCGCGTGACCGGCCATCGCCTGCCGCTGTGGGCGTCTGCGGTTCTCCTCGTCGCAGTCATCATCGCCATCCCGTTCATCGTCCGGTTGGACAAGGCCACCAGGGGAACGAGAGGCAACCCGCTGCTCTTCGGTCGCGGCCAAGACCCTGGGCCGACCCCGTCCGACGGAGATGGCGCGCCGCTGCGTCACGAGGAACGTTGACGCCGGAGTCGGACCGCCGATGGGCGGAGCCGGTCATGCGCAGACGGCGAAGACCTTCGCGTACGTGCCGGGGTAGCCGACGGTCGAGAGGGTCGCTCGCCACGACCGGGCCACGTCGCCGGTGACGGTGCCGCTCGGGGTCCCCGATTCGTCGAGCGGACCGCTGTTCAGGACGAACAGGTCGTTGGGTGCGCCGCTCTGCGCAACCCCACCCCCGAGCGCTCGGCGGCCGGACGGGCACGTGGCGGTGGCGGACCTCGGCGCTCCGTCACTCGTCGCGATGAAGACAGACGCCGCGATCGTTGCCGTCGACGAAGCACTGCACACCGCCGCCACGGTCATCGACTGCGGGCCCAGGGTCGGGTTGCTCGCGGCGCCGTACCACTGCGTCGGCACGCTGCCGTCGTCGGTCTCGACCGTGTAGGTCGAGCTGTCGAGCGGACCGCTCGCCTTGATGAACATCGTCTGCGGGCTCCCGAGGTCGGCGACGCCTCCACCGAGCGCCCGCTGACCAGAGGGGCACGCCGCGTAAGCGTCCTTGATCGTGTAGGCGTCGACGGAGATCGTCGTCGCCTGCACGGTCGCCGCGAGCGAGGAGCAGAGCGCGTAGAGCCGAACCGTGTGCTGACTGGAACCCACGTTGGTCGCGCTCGCGAACCACGCCCTTGCCGGGCGGCCGGTGTGGAGGCCTCCGAGATCGTCGAGCGGCGCGTCGTCCAGGAGGTAGACGTCTCCCGCTGCGCCGTCCACGAGCACACCGCCTCCGAGCGCCTGCTTCCCCGCCGGGCAGTCCACGCGGCCGGAGTTGCTGCCGCCCGCGGCAACGGTGAACGTGGCGGCCTGCACGGTCGCGTCGGGCGCCGGCGTGCACCCGGTCAGGAGCGCAGCGGGCAGAGCGACGAGCATCGCCACCGCCCCGATGTGCCACCAGCGCGGTCCCCGATCCCCTGGCAACCTCTCGTGCACCGTCGCCTCCCAAGCAGTCGCTGCTGCGCGCGGACGGTACCGACGCACCGGATCGCTGCCCAGGGTGCCTGCCAGCGGCCGCGGGTGTTGCCACCCACCCCGATGTCAGGTCGGAGCGACCCCGTCAGCGGGTGAAGGTGAGGTGTGTGACGCCGCTCGGCGTCGAGATCACCTCGACCTCGTACTGCTGCTCCATGCCTTCGAGGCCGTCCCACAGCCGGACGCCGCGGCCGAGCAGGATCGGCACCACCACGACGTGCAGGTGGTCGATGAGACCATCCGCGAGGAACGCCCGCACCATGGTCGGGCCGCCGCCGATGCGGACGTCCTGCCCGGCCGCACCCTCTCGCGCGACCTCGAGCGCCTCCGCCGGCGGAGCATCGAGGAAGTAGAAGGTCGTGCCTCCCTCCATCTCCAGCGGCGAGCGCGGCCGGTGGGTGAGCACGTAGGTCGGCGTGTGGAACGGCGGGTCGTCGCCCCACCACCCGCGCCACTCCGGGTCGTCCTGCCACCCCGGAGGGCCGAACTTGTTGGAGCCCATGATCTCGGCGCCGATCGCGGGCCCGTGCTGGGCGGCGAAGGCGTCGTCGACCCCCTCGCTGCCGCCCGGCTGGCCGAAGATCTCCTGGCGGGCGAACCGCGTGGCGAACATCCACTGGTGGAGTCGCTGCCCGGCGTGACCGAACGGCGTCTCGAACGACTGCCCTTCGCCGGTGGCGAACCCGTCGAGCGAGATCGAGAAGTTGTGGACGCGGGCGCGCGACATGGTCAGGCCTCTCCGAGGTGGTGAGCGAGCTTCTGCAACGTCTGGAGACCGAGCTCGACCGCGCCGAAGCCGATCTTCGTGTCGCGCTGCTCGGCGGTCGGGTGGAGCTGCCGCAACGTCAGCACCGTCTTCCCGTCGGCCTGCTCGTCGAGCACGACCGTCACGCGGAAGCGGGCGGGGTCGTCGTCGGTGTCGGAGCCGTGATCGAGGACGAGTCGCTCGGCGGGCACGACCTCGAGGTAGTCGAAGCGGTTCGTGAACACGGTGCCGTCGCCGGAGACCATGTCGAAGCGCGCTCGACCTCCGGGACGCACGTCCATCTCCCGGACCGTGCAGGTGAACCCGTCAGGACCGAACCACTGGCAGAACGCATCCGCATCGGTCCACGCGGTGAAGACCGCTTCTCGCGACGCGTCGAGCACGCGGACGAGGACGATCTCTCGGTCGAGTGCCCACGTCGTGGGATCGGTGATGCTCATGACTGCTCCCGTGCTTGGTCGGACGTGCGCCGGAGGTGCGCGTCGAGCCGGTCGAGCCTGCGCTCCCACGCCGCTCGGGTGTGCTCGGCCCACGCTGCGATCTCGACCAGCGGCTCCGGCCGCAGCTGGCACGGCCGGCGTTGCCCGTCCCGGCCCCGGCTGATCAGGCCCGCCCGCTCGAGCACCTTCAGATGACGCGAGATGGCCGGGAGGCTGATCGTGAACGGCTCGGCCAGCTCGAGCACGGTCGCCTCGCCGTCGGCCAACCGGCGCACGATCGAGCGCCGCGTAGGGTCCGAGAGAGCCGCGAAGACGACGTCGAACCGGTCGGGGGCCGCCACCGTCATCGCCGCTTCGCCTCCGACTCGACCAGATACTTCACAGGTCGGTTATTTAACAGCTCGGCTACATGTCGTCAAGCCTGTGGCGCGTCGGACCGGTCGACCGGTTAGCAGGGATGCACGATGGCCACCGGATCTCACGACGATGCGTACGCCGCCTTCGTGGTCGCCCACGAGGTCTCGCTGCGACGCGCGCTCGCCGGCCACGTGCCCCTCGACGCCGTGGCCGACGCAGTGGCCGAAGCCTTCGCCTACGCGTGGGAGCACTGGGAGCGGGTCGCCGTGATGGAACGACCCGTCGGCTACCTGTTCCGCGTCGCGCAGTCGCGGAGCCGGCGCCGGGCCGACGGCCTGCTGCCCGGTCCCGACCCGCACCGCCTGCCTGACGTCGAACCCGGGCTGGGTCCTGCGGTCCGCGCGCTGCCGCCGCAACAGCGGTCCGTCGTGTGGCTGGTCGTGGCGTGCGGGTGGACCTACGGCGAGACGGCCGAGGCCCTCGAGATCACGGCCTCGTCGGTCGGCACCCACCTCACCCGGGCGATGACCCGCCTCCGCTCCGATCTGGGGGTCACCAACGATGCCTGACCACGACACCGATCTCGAGCGCCAGCTCCGGGCGTGGGCCGACGACCTGAGCGATCAGGTGACCGCGAAGGGGTCGGTCGTCGAGATCACCTCGGCTGCACGCCGTCGGGGCCGAGCGCGCTACCTCGCGGTCGCGGTCGCAGTGCTCGCGATCGTCGCCGTCGCGGCGGTCCTCGCAACCCGACGCGATTACTCGGTGCGCGTCACGACGCATCCCGACACCGCCCGCACGCTCACCGTCGAGTACGAGCGCAGCGAGTACCGGCAGACCGCGCACTTCCAGTGCACGCCGACCGTGAACGGCCACTTCGACCGGTGGACCGTCGAGACGTGGGGTGATCGGACCGGTCGACGGTGGCGCACGAGGACGACCTATCCGGACGGTTCGACTCGCGACACCATCTTCACCGGCAGCCCCTGGTACCCCGACGCGCGCTACTTGCGCGGCAAGGTCCTCGGCGCGCAGCGCGGATGCACCGACGGGCGGGTCGGCATCCAGCTCTTCGACAGCGACGACGTCGGCTCGATGAACCCGATGGCCGATGAACCCGGCGACGGCTCGCTCATCACCGGCTACGCCGAGAACGGCGTCGTCGTGCCGGGCGATCACCGCGACAGCACCGGACGGCCGGCCACGCTCTACCGAGCGACCACCGGAGGCACGTCCAGCTCCGAGGGCCTCCTTCCGGTGCGCATCGACCAGACCAGCGACTGGTACGTCGATCAGCACGGCGTCCTCATCGAGGCGGTCTCCACTTCGGACATCGCAGGCCTGAGCCACACCGAGAGCGTGCAGACGCTCGTGGCGCGAGGCACCCGCGAGGTGCCGGCGGACTGGTTCTCGACCGCGGGCTACGAGCGACGACCTGGCCGGCCGCAACCGGCCTCCTGCGCGGACTGCCATCCACCTGGCCCGGCCACCACCACGACGGTCAAGGCCGACCGGGCTCCCGACGCCTACTGCGACGCGGTCGAGGCGCTCCGCCAGAGCGGCACCATCGCCGCCGACGGGTCCTTCACGCCCGACGCCGTGCCCTACCTCGAGGCGATCGCGAAGGCGTCGCCGCCCGACATCGCGCCGGCCCAACAAGCCCTCCTCGACGCCGCCCGCGCTGGCACGCCGCCGCCCGGCACCTCGGCCGCCGACACGACCCAGTACTGGGCCGCCCACTGCACGGGCTGAGGCGCGTGGCGGGTCGGCGTCAGGCGTCGACTTTGGCAACATCGCGACGTGTTCATCCACGGGTGGGACTCGGGCGTCGGCGACGAGTGGCGGACCTTCGTCGCGAGCCATGGCTTCGGCGAGCTGGTCGCAGGCGGCCGGGGACGCGACGTGCCGGTCGTCGTCCCGACGCAGTTCGTCGTCGAAGGCGACGAGGTGCTGATCCACCTCCTCCGCCAGAACCCGATCTGGGCGGCGATCGACGAGAACCCGAACGTCCTGCTGTGCGTGTCCGGCGACTGGGCGTTCATCCCGTCGGACTGGAAGACCATCGGGGACGAGCCCCCGGAGCAAGGCATCCCGACGACGTACTACGCGTCGGTGCAGCTGCAGGGCACGGCGGAGCGCATCGACGACCCCGACGGGATCGCCGAGGTCCTGCGGGCGCAGCTCGCGCACCTCCAGCCCGGGACCGACGTCGTCGATCCCGCCGACCACGGAGCCCGGCTGCGCGCGATCCGCGCCATGCGGATGGCCATCAGTGAGGTGCGGTCCAAGTTCAAGTACGGAGGCAACGTGGACGCCGAGCATCGCCTCGCGGTGGCCGACCGCCTCGATGACCGCGATGCGCCAGGTGACCGCGCCGCAGCCGAGCACGTCCGGCGCCGCCTCAGCGCGTCGTGAGCGCCGAGCCTCGAGGTCTGCGGACCCCAGAGGCGCTCGAGCCGACCGGAGGTAGCGTCAGCCGATGGCCAGCCGCGACGAGCCGGATGTAGCTCGCCACCTCGAACGTCTCGAGGCGGTCACCGACGCGACCCTGGCCCTGCTCGACGTCGACGCCATGCTCACCGAGCTGCTCGACCGCGTGGTGGAGCTGCTCGTTGCCGACACCGCCGCCGTGCTGCTCGTCGACGAGTCGGGAGAGGAGCTCTTCGCCCGCGCCGCGCGTGGCATCGAGGAAGAGGTCCGCCAGGGCGTACGGGTGCCCATCGGCCACGGGTTCGCCGGACGCATCGCGGCGGAGCGACGCCCGATCGTGCTCGACCGGATCGACGACACCACGGTTGCGAACCCCATCCTGTGGGAGAAGGGCATCCGCACGATGGCGGGCGTGCCGCTGATCAGCGGCGGCGCCGTCGTGGGCGTCCTCCACGTCGGCTCCCTGGGCTCGCACCGGTTCGACGAGGAGGACATCCAGCTGCTGCGGATCGTCGCCGATCGGCTCGCGATCGCCGTGCAGGTGCGGCTGCTCGAAGGCGACAGAGCGGCGGCCGAGGCGCTGCAGCGCAGCCTGGTTCCGAGCGTGCCGCATCGCATCGGGCCACTCGAGTTCGCGGCACGGTACGTGCCGGCCGAGCGCGGCGGCGTCGGCGGTGACTGGTACGACGTCTTCGAGCTCGACAACGGAGACATCTGGGTCGTGGTGGGCGACGTGGTCGGCCACGGCTTGCACGCCGCGGTCGTCATGGGCCGGATCCGGAGCGCCCTCCGCTCGTACGCCTTGATGTCCACGTCGCCCGACGAGGCGTTGGCGCTCACCAACCGCAAGGTCCTCCACTTCGAGGTGGGGAACATGGCCACCGCCGCCGTGGGCGTCATCTCCCCGCCGTACGACGAGATGCAGCTCGCCCTCGCGGGCCATCCGCCGCCGATGGTGGCAGTCCCGGGACGCGCGACGGAGACCGCCGACATCCGGGCCGGCCTGCCGCTCGGCGTCAGCCGCGAGGGCGCCCGCCCGGTCGCCTCGGTGCCACTGCCACCTGGCGCGGTGGTCGTGCTGTACACCGACGGTCTCATCGAACGGCGTGGCGAAATCATCGACCAAGGCCTCGACCGCCTGCGCACGGTGATCGAGCCCGGCGCGCCCTCGACTGTCTGCCACCGGGTGATGGCGCAGATGATCGGCAACACGCCCTCCGAGGACGACGTCGCCGTGCTCGCAGTCAGGCGACCCGGCTAGCGGCTCGGCGCGCGGGCGTCATCGTCTCGCAGCCATCACGTCGAGATCGACGTGTCCCCCGACGCCCTCTACGTGCGCGAAGCCCATCACCTGCCAGACCAACCAGCGCTCGACGTTCGGTCGCCGAAGGACACGCAGGTGCCAGAGTGACCGACTGAGCTGTTCGCGCACGGGGTAGCGGCGCTCGAAGTCGTCGCCGATGTACAACAGCATCGGCTGGCGCGTCGTCCTCTCCACGAGTCCGACGAACGTCGTCAGCTCCTTGCGCACCGCACTGGCGCTCGGTCGGGCGCGGCAGTTGCCGGCGAGCTCGAGATCGACCGCTGGTGGCAGAGAGCCGGGATCCTCACGGACGACGGACAGGAAGTGGCGAGCCTGATCGAGGCCGGGGGTGCAGAGGGTGAAGAAGTGGTAGGCGCCGCGTTCGAGTCCGGCTCGATCGGCAGCCCTCCAGTTGCGGGCGAAGCTCGCGTCGGTGTGATCACCGCCCTCGGTCGCCTTGATGTATGTGAAGTCGATGTTGTCGGCCGCGACCTGCTCCCAGTCGATCGTGCCCTGGTGGTTCGACACGTCGATGCCGTAGCGCTCGCCCTCGTGGAGGCTCGGTCGGTACTGCGGAAGCCACAGGAACCACACGACCGCAGCGAGCACGGCAATGACGAGGACCGACGCCCCGACGATCCAGGGCCATCGACGCCGACCCCGCAGGTTGCGCTCGACTTCGGCCGACATCGCCCAACCATGCCTCCGAAAACTGTCAGACCCCCTTCGTACGATTGTTCGTATGCGGCTGGGGAGCTCGGAGTGGGTGGTGGTCGACGGGTTCGTCGCTGCTGAACGCGCGCTCCGTGAGGCTGGTGGGGCGGTGCCGCCGGCCGGGTTGTCGCCGGCGGGTGCCGATCAGGCTCTGTCGTGTCTGATCGCGATCGAGAAGCTGGCTGCGGGTCTGCGGGTGGTAATGGCCGGGCAGGCCGCCCAGACCGGGTCATGGCGCATCCGCGGTGCCCGGTCGACGGAGGAGGATCTTGCCAAGCGGACCGGGACCAGTGTCGGCAAGGCCAAAGACACCCTGAAGACCTCCAAACGCCTGAAGAAGCAGCCGAAGGTCGAAGCTGCGTTGCGAGACGGCACCTTGTCGGACACCCAGGCCGCGGCGGTCTCCGACGCCGCCCACGCCGACCCCAAGGCCGAGGGCCGGTTGGTGGACAAGGCGGGCGAGACGGACCTGCGGGGCTTGAACGACGAGTGCCGCAAGGTGAAAGCCGCTGCCGATCCCGACCCTGAGACGACGAACCGGCGGATCCACAACGAGCGGTTCTTCCGTCACGGCCACGACGTCGACGGCGCGTTGACCGGAAGCTTCCGGATCACCCCACAGGCCGGCGCCGATGTGCTGGCTGCGTTCGGCCCGTTCCGCGAAGCG
>JAFBAD010000007.1 GCA_019247975.1 Acidimicrobiia bacterium | reverse complement strand
CGACCACCGCGATCGCGCCGATCTTCGCGGTGAGGAGCTGACGGCGGGTGAGCGGGGTCGAGCCGAGCAGCTTCAACACGCCGGTCGAGCGCTCGAACCCGGTGGCGATGGCCAGGCTGACCATCGCGGTGGACATGACCGCGAGGGCGAGGATGCCCGGCACCAGGAAGTCGACCGGGTCGTCGACGTGCTTCGGCGTCGGGAGCACATCGACGATCGAGAAGAACCCGAGCAGCAGCATCGGGATGGCGAAGGTCAGCAGCACGGACTCACCCCGCCGCAGCGTGAGGAGCAGCTCGACGCGGGTCTGCGCGAGGACGGCTCGCATCACGACTCGCTCGTCAGACGGAGGAAGACGTCTTCGAGCCGCTGCCGGCCGGCCCGCAGGTCGGCCAGGGGGAGGTCGCGCTCGGCCAGCCACGCGGTGAGCGAGGCGACCGTTGCGGGCGACCCCTCGGCCCGCACGAGGTACTCGCCGGGTGTGACCTCCTCGACCGGTGCACCGAGCGCGGCGGCGAGCGACGCGGTGTCGAGACCGGCCGGCGCGCCGAAGTGGATCTCGGGCGAACCCGGTGCCTCCATGAGCTCGCCGGGGGAGCCATCGGCCACGATGTGGCCTCGATCGACGATGACGACGCGGTCGGCGATCCGCTCGGCCTCGTGCAGGTCGTGGGTGGTCACCAGCACGCATGCACCGCCGGCGCGCAGCTCGTCGATCACCTGCCGCACCACCTGCCGGCCGGTGGCGTCGATGCCGGCGGTCGGCTCGTCGAGGAAGAACACCTCTGGCCGGCCCACCAGCGCGATGGCGAGCGCGAGGCGCTGCTGCTCGCCGCCGGACAGGGTCCGCCACAGGGCCCGCCGCCGGTGGGTCAGACCGACCCGCTCCAGCAGCACGTCGGGATCCTCGGGCTCGGGGTGGAAGGCGGCGAACAGGGTCAGCACCTCGTGCGCCCGGATCCCCGGGTAGATCCCGCCGCCCTGGAGCATCACGCCGATCGACCTGGTCAGCCGATCGTGGTCGGCCACCGGGTCGAGGCCGAGCACCCGCACGTGACCCTCGGTGGGGCGGCGATAGCCCTCGAGCGTCTCGATCGTGGAGGTCTTCCCGGCGCCGTTCGGGCCCAGCAGCGCGACGACCTGACCTCGGTCGGCGCTGAACGTGATCCGATCGACCGCCGTCACCGGGCCGTACCGCACGACCAGGTCGTCGACCTCGATCACGGCCATCGGGGGCACGCTATCGGCGCGTGATCTGCAGCCGGAATCGGGACCCCAGGTAAACGGAGCACGGTGCCCGGGACTGTGCAGTGACGGTGGAGCGGTTGCGACCGGGCTACGAGGAGCTGTTCCGGACCGAGTACGCGCGCGTCGTCGGCACCGTCCTGTCGATCGTCGGCGACCGCGCCGACGCCGAGTCCGTCACCCAGGACGCCTTCCTGAAGGCGCTGGTCCGGTGGGGGCGGATCAGCCGCTACGACCGGCCGGGTGCGTGGGTCCGCCGGGTGGCGATCCGCGACGCCGTCCGGCTGGCCGAGCGCCGGCCGGCCCCGCTGGACGAGCTCGGAGCGGTCGCCGATCCGATCGACCGGGTGGCGGCCCGCCTCGATCTGGCGCGGGCGCTCGCCACGCTCCCGGCCCGGCAGCGGGCCGCGATCGTGCTGCAGCACCTCGCCGGCTGGCCGACCGCCGAGATCGCCGGGGCGCTCGGCTGCTCGGAGTCGACCGTCCGGGTGCACCTCCACCGGGGCCGGGCCGCGCTCGGCGCCCTCCTCTCCGACGATCCGCAGGAGCTGCACGATGGACGTTGACGAGCTGCTCGCCGGCGCGACGCTGCCCGACGTCGAGATCGACACCGAGGCCGCGCTCGCACGCACCGCGGGCCGGTGGCGGGCCCGCCGGCAGCGTCGCCTGGCCGCGCTCGCGGTCGCCGTGGTCGTGGTGGTCGCGAGCGGTGCGATCGCCATCGCCGCAACGAGCGGGCGTGATGCGCCGGTCGATGTCCACACGGGCACGCAGCCCGCACCGACGACCTCGACCGTGGGCTCGGGGTCGTGGCGGCGGATAGCGCCCTCGCCGCTCTCGCCCCGCACCGAAGGGGTCGCCGCGTGGACGGGCAGGGAGGTCGTCGTGGTCGGCGGTTCCTCGACTGCGTCTGCGCCACTGGCAGACGGCGCGGCATACGACCCGGCGCAGGACGCATGGCGGAGGATCGCGGACGCGCCCGCGCCGTTCATCTCCGGCAGCGCGAGTTGGACCGGCCGGGAGCTGCTGGTGGCGGCAGATGTCGAGGCGACGGGCGGGACCAGGACCGGCCTGTACTCGTACGACCCGGCGACGGACCACTGGAAGGTGCTGGACCCGCCGCTCGTCGGCCCGCTCGGCCCGCTCCCGGCCCACCTCTCCCGACCGGTCTGGACCGGCAAGCAGTGGGTGTTCGTGGACGAGACCCCCGCCTCGGCCGGCTCGGTCGAGGCCTACGACCCGTCGACCGCCAAGTGGGCCGGCGTCGCGCGCCCGATCGATGGTTCGGTTCGCGACTGGGCGGTCGTGTGGGCCCACGATGAGATGGTGGTGATCGCCACCGCCGACGGCCAGGGCGAGACGGTCGACCATGCCGGGTACCTCGGGGCCACGGTCGATATCGCCACCGGCCGGTGGCACCGGCTTCCGGCACCGAGGTTGGACGATGCCGGTTCGTCGTGGGTCGGCGTCGGTCACCGGGTGGTCAACCCTCTCGTCGGGATGTGGGACCTCGACACCCGCATGTGGGAGCCGTTGTCGTCGAGCTCGCCGCTCTCGACGCAACCACCCCACACCGGGTTCGTCGGCGCCGTCGACGGATGGGCGGCGGACGACACGGTGTTGGTCGACCCGACCAGTGACGAGCTCCACTTCGTCGAGCCCGGGCCCAAGGGCCGCCCGTCGGCGGGCGCCTGGACGGGACACGAGATCGTCAGCCTCGCCGGGGCCTACACGCCGCCGCCGCGGCCGAAAGCGGCGCACGTCCTGCCCGAACCTCCGACGACCACGCCCGACACCAGGCCGCATCGGTGCGCAGCGGCGCCCGGATCCCTGTTCGACACGGTGCACGAGCCGCGAGGTCCCCAGTACGAGGAGTACACACCGTGGACCGACAGCGAGGGCTGCTTCATCCGGATCGATGACATCGCCGACCGTCCCGACCCGCAGTGCCCGTCGGTGCGCACGCTCACGATCTCTGCGCGCATCGCCCACGGCCTCGACTACCCCAACAAGTCGATCACCTACGTCCGAGCCCACATCGATCCGGACGCGATGCCGCCGTCGACCAAGTTCATCCTCGACTTCCACCACGGTGAGGAGGAGCTGTGGTTCGGCTTCGGTGACCCGGATTCGCTGTACGTGCGGTACCCGGACCACGTGGAGCTCTGGCCGGCGCAGCAACCACCTGTCTGCGAGTGAGGGCGTCCGGCTACCTTCGTTCGCCGTGCTGGACATCCGCCTCATCCGCAGTGATCCGGATGCGGTGAAGGCCGCCTTCGCCCGGCGGGGCGAGGGCACCGAAGCGATCGATCAGGCTCGCGAGCTGGATACCCGGCTGCGCGAGCTGACCGGCCAGCGCGACGAGCTGCGGGCGCGGGTGAAGTCGATCTCGAAGCAGGTCGGCGGGCTGCACCGCGAGGGCAAGGCCGACGAGGCGGCGGCCGCGCAGGACGAGAGCCGATCGCTGGGCGACCAGGAGACGGCGCTGGCCGGCGAGGCCGACCGGGTCGCCGCCGATCTGCGGGACCTGCTGCTGCGCATCCCGAACGTCCCGCACGCGGACGCGCCCGACGGTGCCGACGAGTCCGACAACCCGGTCGTCAAGATCGTGGGGTTCGACCCCGACGGCTACGCCGACCACCAGAAGGTGCCGCACTGGGAGATCGGCGAGGAGCTCGGCATCCTCGACAACGCGCGCGCGGTGAAGATCGCCGGCGCGATGTTCACGATGCCGCGGCGCGGCGGAGCGACGCTCGCCCGGGCGCTGTGCCAGCTCGCGCTCGACCGCAACGCGGATGCGTTCGAGGAGGTGCGGCCGCCGTCGCTCGTCCTCACCGAGACGCTCACCGCGTCGGGTCAGCTCCCGAAGTTCGCCGACGACGCGTACGCGGTCGAGCGCGACGACCTGTGGGCGATCCCGACGGCCGAGGTGCCGCTCACGTCGCTCGCACGCGACGAGATCCTCGACGAAGCCGACCTGCCGATGCGGCTGATGGCCTACACGCCGTGCTACCGGCGAGAGGCGGGCTCGGCCGGCCGCGACACCCGCGGCATGCTGCGCAGCCACGAGTTCGACAAGGTCGAGATCCTCGCCTACACCACACCCGAGCAGGCCGCCGACGTCCACGCCGAGATCCTCTCCCGGGCCGAGGGCCTGATCCGCGATCTCGGCCTCGCCTACCGGATCCTCGACCTGTGCGCCGGCGACCTCGGCTTCTCGAACGCCCGCACGTTCGACATCGAGGTCTACGCGCCCGGCGTCGACCGGTGGCTCGAGGTCTCGTCGGTC
>JAFBAD010000342.1 GCA_019247975.1 Acidimicrobiia bacterium | reverse complement strand
GGCTTCGCGGGGGTGGCCTTGGCCGGAGCGGCCTTGGTCTTGGTCGCCGGAGCGGCGGCCTTCGAGGTGGTCTTCACAGCAGCTTTCTTGGGGGGGCTGGTCTTCTTGGCCACCGGCGCTTTTTTCACCGGGGCCTTCGAGGTCGTCTTCTTCGCGGTCGCCTTCTTCACCGGGGCCTTCTTGGAGGCGCTGGACGCGCCGGAGGACTTGGACGTGGTCTTCTTGCTGGCGGCCACCGTCTTCTTCGCGGCGGTCGAGCGTGCAGCCATCGGCGTACTTCCTCCCCGGGCCGGGCAAAGGGTGTCGGATTGTACGCGCGGCAGGTGCGGCCTCCAACCCCACCCCGCGATCCTGCTCGCCTGCGGGAGCTACGTGCCGGGCCGCCGATCGGCGGTGTCCATGGCGCGCTCGAGCGCGTCGATGGCCGTGTCGAGGTCGAGATCGGCCACCGTGAAGCGCTTCTCCCGACCCTTCGCACCCGAGGTCAGCTCGACCGCCTTCGCCGGCACGCCGAGGATGTCGGCCAGCAGCGCACCGATGACCTCGTTGGCCCGCCCCTGCGTCGGCGGCACCGCCACCTTGACCTTGAGCGCGTCGCCGTGGCGGCCGAGGACCTCGGAGCGACCGGCGCCCGGCTGTGCGTGGACCGCGATGACGACCGCGTCGTCGGCCGCTTCCACCACCCGGTGGAGGTCGTGTCGGTCGTGCATGTCGTCGCCATCCACCCCTGAGGTCAGTTGAGCGGGCAATACGCTACCGAGGATGCCCCTCGGCCCTGTCGATCCTTCGCTCGACCTCGTCGAGCTCGAAGCCCGCGTGCTCGAGCGCTGGCGGACCGAGGACATCCCGGGGCAGGTCGCGCAGCTCCGCAAGGACGGCGAGCCGTGGATCTTCTACGAGGGCCCGCCCACCGCGAACGGCCGGCCCGGTCTGCACCACGTGTGGGCCCGCGTCTTCAAGGACCTCTACCCCCGGTTCCAGACCATGCGGGGTCGGAGCGTCCCCCGCAAGGGCGGTTGGGACTGCCACGGCCTGCCGGTCGAGCTCGAGATCGAGAAGGAGCTCGGCCTCCACTCGAAGCACGAGATCGAGGCCTTCGGCATCGCCGAGTTCAACCAGCGCTGTCGAGAGTCGGTGCGCCGCTACGTCGAGGACTGGTCCTCGCTCACGTCGCGGTCGGGCACCTGGATCGACACCAAGGACGCGTACTGGACGCTGAGCAACGACTACATCGAGTCGGTCTGGTGGCTGTTCCGCCAGATGTGGGACCGGGGCCTGATCTACGAGGGCCACCGCGTCGTCCCGTACTGTGCCCGCTGCGGCACCGCGCTCTCCTCCCACGAGGTCGCGCAGGGCTACCGCGACGTCGTCGATCCGTCGGTGTACGTGCGCTTCCCGATCACCTCGGGTCCGGAGGAGGCGACCGGCGCCGACCTGCTCGTGTGGACGACGACGCCGTGGACGCTCGTGTCGAACGTCGGCGCGGCCGTCGGGCCGGACATCGCCTACGTGCGCATCACCGACCCGGCCGGCGGCGCCGACCTGGTGATGGCCGCCGCGGCGCGCGAGCGTCGCTACCCCGAGGCCCCGGTGCTCGCCTCGTTCACCGGCACAGACCTCGTGGGCGCGCGCTACCAGCGGCCGATCGACGTGCTGCCGATCGACGACGAGGGCCAGCGGATCGTTCCCGGTGACTTCGTCAGCACCGACGACGGCTCGGGCATCGTGCACATCGCCCCCGCCTTCGGCGAGGACGACTCGATCGTGGCCCGGGCCGCCGGCCTGCCGGTGCTCAACCCGGTCGACGCCGACGGGGCCTTCGACCACACCGTGCCGATGTACACGGGCCGGTTCGTCAAGGACGCCGACCGCCCGATCATCGAGGACCTCGCGGCGCGCGGGCTGCTCGTGGCCGAGGAGCCCTACGAGCACAGCTACCCGCACTGCTGGCGCTGCGACACGCCGCTGATCTACTGGGCGAAGACCGCGTGGTTCGCCCGCACGTCGGAGAAGCGGGCCGAGCTGCTGCGCGAGAACGAGCGCATCGGCTGGCACCCCGAGCACCTCAAGCACGGCCGCTTCGGCAACTGGCTCGAGGGCAACGTCGACTGGGCGCTGTCGCGCGACCGCTACTGGGGCACGCCGTTGCCTGTGTGGCGCTGCGGCGAGTGCGGCCACGACACCTGCATCGGCTCGGTGGCCGAGCTCGCCGAGCTGGCCGGTCACGACCTGGCCGAGCTCGACCTGCACCGGCCCTACGTCGACGACATCACCTTCCGCTGCACGGTCGACGGCTGCTCGGGCACCGCCCGCCGGCAGGAGTCGGTGCTCGACGCGTGGTTCGACTCGGGCTCGATGCCGACCGCGCAGCGCCACCACCCCTTCGAGGGGGCCGACTCCTTCGACGAGGCCTTCCCGGCCGACTTCATCTGCGAGGCGATCGACCAGACCCGCGGCTGGTTCTACTCGCTGCTCGCGGTCAACACGCTCGTGCTCGACTCGACTCCGTACCGCAACGTCGTGTGCCTCGGTCACATCGTCGACGAGTCCGGGCTCAAGATGTCGAAGTCACGCGGCAACATCGTCGACCCGTGGGCGATCATGTCCACGTTCGGGGCCGACGCGCTGCGGTGGTACTTCTTCTCCGCCGGCCAGCCGTGGGTGCCGCGTCGGGTGAGCGAGGACGGGATCCGAGAGACCACCCGTCAGACGCTCGTGACGCTGTGGCACGTCTTCTCGTTCCACGTCACCTACGCGGACGTCGACGGCTGGTCACCGCCCGCCGGTGGCGATCCGGCCCCGACCCACGTCCTCGACCGCTGGGTGCTGGGCGAGCTGGACGACACCATCGCCGGGGTCACCGCGGCGCTCGACGACTTCGACGCGCTGGCCGGCGCCAGCCGCCTCGCCCGCTTCGTCGACGACCTCTCCAACTGGTACGTGCGTCGCAGCCGCCCCCGCTTCTGGAAGAGCAGCGACCCGGCTGCCCACGCGACCTTGCACGAGTGCCTCGTCACCACCGCCCGCCTGCTCGCGCCGTTCTGCCCGTTCCTCGCCGAGGAGCTGCACACGGTGCTCACCGGTGAGCCCTCGGTCCACCTGGCCGACTGGCCGGCCGCGAAGGGCCGGGCCGACGCCACCGCGTCGGCCGCGATGGACGGCGCCCGCCGGCTCGTGGCCCTGGGCCGGGCCGCCCGCACCGACGCCAAGACGAAGGTGCGCCAGCCCCTGCGCCGGGCCCTCGTGCTGCACCCCGGGGTCGGGCTGGACGAGGAGCTGCGGGCCGAGATCGCGTCGGAGCTGAACGTGCGGGTCCTCGAGGACGTCGACACGCTCTCGGGGCTCATGTCGTGGACGGTCGTGCCGAACTTCCGGGCCCTCGGGCCCCGGCTCGGTCCGAGGGTGAACGACGTGAAGCGGGCGCTGGCCGAGGCCGACGGCTCCGAGCTGCGGCGGCAGCTTGACGAGCAGGGCTCGATCACCGTGGCCGGTGAGCAGCTCACCGCCGAGGAGGTCGAGGTGCGGGCCGAGCGCCACGAGGCCTTCGCGCTGGCCGAGGACGGAGGCTGGGCGGTCGGCCTCGACCTCGAGCTCGACGACGACCTGCGGGCCGAGGGCAGCGCCCGGGAGCTGGTGCGGGCGCTGAACGACCTTCGCAAGGAGCACGACCTCGACATCGCCGACCGCATCACCCTCGCGATCGACGCGGACGACGCGCTGCGGGCGGTGATCGAGGGCCACCGCGCCTGGATCATGGGCGAGGTGCTCTGCACCGAGCTCACCTTGGGCCCCGCCGCCGGCGACACCCTCACCGTCGACGGTCAGCCGGTCCGGGTGGACCTCACCGTTTCTGCGTAGGAACTGGCTGCTATAGCAGCCAGATGCGACGCAGGGTCGCTAGCGGCGGCGGCCGAAGCGGCCGCGCTGGCGGCCGAGGGGGACCTCGCCGATGGTGCGGACGACGCCCGGCGGCTCCTCACGGGGACCGAGGGGCTCGTCGTCGGTCATCGCCTTGCGGAGCTCGGCGAGGAACGCGTCCTCGTCCTGGCCCTCGGGCAACGGGCGCTCGTGGGTGAGGTCGATGAGCGCGTCGGGGCTCTGCTCCGGCGCGACCGCGGCGACCGCCGCGGGCGACGGCATGGTCTGGACCCCGCCGTTCGGGCCGGGCGGCGGGCCGAAGGCCGACGAGACGGAGGGCTGGAGCTGCGGCTGCGGCTCGGCCTGCATCACGGGCACGGGCGGCGGGCCGGGGACCGTCTCGGCCGGTGCGATGGAGCTGCCCACCTCGGCGGGCGTGGGATCGGGAGCGAAGCCTCCGCCGTTGGTCGACCCGGAGGCCAGCTGCCGCTCGGGTTCCGGTGCCGGCTCAGGCTCTGGTGCAGCGGCGACCGGCACCGGTTCGGGCGTCGGTTCGGGTGCGGCCGCGACCTGCACGGGTTCGGGCGACGGCGCGGGCCGCGGCTCGAACCCCTCGGGGCGCTCGACCCGGAAGGCGTCGGGGTCGTCGACCACCCGCTGCAGCTCCTCGGTCGCCATGCGGATCCGCGTGCGCTGCGCCTCGACGTGGCGCTCGAGCGAGGTGAGGTCGTCGAGCAGGGACTCGCGCTGCTGCTCGAGCTCGCGCACCTCGCCGGAGAGCGTGAGCCGCGTCTCGGCCGCGTAGCGGTCGGCCTCCTGGCGGCCGTTGGTCAGGATCGTCGCCGCTTCCCGCCGCGCCGAGGCCACGAGCGTGTCGGCCTCCTCGCGGGCCTCGCGCACGGCCGCATCCGCGGTCCGCTGCGCGAGGACGAGCGTCCGCTGCATCTCGTCGAGCGCAGGGTGGTCCGGCTCCGAGGTGGGGGTGCGCGCCGCCGCCGCCTCGGCGATCTCCGCCCGCCGGTTGGCCTCGACCAGCTGGCCCTGGAGCCGCGACACGGCGGCCGCGACCCGCTCGAGGAAGTCATCGACCTCGTCGGGGTCGTATCCACGGCGGACCTGCTGGAAGTCGGTGCCCTCGGTGAGCAGCTTCGGCGTGAGATCCATGGCCGCCCACCCTAGCGATCTGATGACTGTTCGGTTACAGCCGAGTCGCGTCTCTCGCGCGCCCTCAGCCGCAGATGAAGGCGTGCAGGATCTGGATCGCGATGAGCAGGATGATCGGCGAGGCGTCGAAGCCGAGCCCGCCGATGCGGATGGGTGGGATCGTGCGCCGGATCGGCCCGAGGACCGGCTCGGTCAACCGGACCAGGAACCGGTAGACGCTCGCAGCCGCACCGCCGGGCTGGATCGGGAACCAGCTCATCACGATCACCGCGAGGACGATCAGGACGTAGAGATCGAGGGCGCGGCAGACGACGAACAACGGCGGACGCGACGGTTCAGGCGATCAACGGGTCAGGAGTCGTAGCCGCGCTCGTGGAGGCGGCGGCGCTCCTCGGCCGACACCTCGACGTTCGACGGCGTCAGCAGGTACACCTGGTTGGCCACCTTCTCCATGTGGCCGGCCAGGCCGTAGCAGAGGCCGCTCGCGAAGTCGATGAGCCGGCGAGCGAGGTCTCGGTCGGCGGCCTGCAGGTTGATGATCACCGGCTGGCTGCGCTTGAAGGTGTCCGCCACCTCCTGCGCCTGGTCGAACGACGTGGGCACGACGACGTTCGGCTTGGCGTTGGGCGTGACCGTGATGGGCCGCACCACCTGCGGGCGGGGCCGGGTGGCCACCGATCCGCCGCCCTGCTCGACCGCCGACTCGGCGTTGCGGCCGATGGGACGCACGGCACCGATCGCCGAGCTCTCGTCGGCCGGGTACGCGGACTGGGGGCGCTGCGGGCGCGGCGCAGGAGCCGGATCGTCGTAGCCAGGCTCGTAGTCGTCGTACTCGTCGTCGGGGCCGAGCCCGAGGTACAGCATCGCTTTGCGCCACATGGCAGCCATCGCTCCTCCTGGACCGGGTCGAGATTAGGCGCGCCTGGACCCGAACAGCGCGGTCCCCACCCGGATCATGGTCGCCCCCTCCTGCACCGCCACCTCGAGGTCGCCGGTCATCCCCATCGAGCGGACCGGCAGCGACAGGCGGTCGGCGAGGTCGCGCAGCAGGGCGAACCCGGGGCGGGCCGCCTCGGCCGGGCCGGTGGCGCCGACGGTCATCAGGCCCCGAACGTCGAGGCCCTCGGCCTGCAGGTCGCGCACGAGCGCGGGGACGTCGTCGGGCGGGCAACCGCCCTTGGTCGCCTCCCCCGACACGTTCACCTGGGCGAGCACCTCGGCGCCCGGTGCCCGCTTCGCGATCTCGGCGCCGAGCTCGGCCCGGTCGACGCTCTGCCACAGCGCCACGTGCGCGGCGATCGTCCGCA
The DNA here is from genome assembly GCA_019247975.1 of Acidimicrobiia bacterium. GTDB lineage: Bacteria > Actinomycetota > Acidimicrobiia > Acidimicrobiales > Iamiaceae > JAFBAD01. The sequence continues at coordinate 266 of JAFBAD010000342.1, read as the reverse complement.
CCTTGTTGCGCTGGAGCCGGCCGATGAAGTGCCACCGGACCCCCGGCGGCGCGTCGACGACCTTCGCGCTGAGCTCCTGCGCGTAGTTCTCGCCCACGTCGAGCAACCCGGCTGCCACCGCGGCGTCGACCGCGCGCCGATCGAACCCCTTGGTCACGGCCAGCACCGCGATCTGATCCGGGTCCCCGCCGGCCGCCTCGATCCGGGCCCGCACCGCCGTCAGCTGGTCGTCGACGTTCACCGCTCGAGCCACACGAAGCTGGCCT
>JAFBAD010000299.1 GCA_019247975.1 Acidimicrobiia bacterium | reverse complement strand
AGGGCTTTGCAGGCCCTTGCCTAAGCCACTCGGCCACGCCGCCAGGCGGGCCGTCACCCTAGCGAGGGGTCAGCGGACGGTGAGGATCTGATCCAGGCCGCTGACGACGAGCAGGTTGCGCAGCGTCGACGGCGGCTCGCGGAACTCGATGGTGCCGCCGCACGACGCCACCTTCCGGTGGGCGCCCACGAAGACCCCGAGGGCGGTCGAATCGCAGAAGGTCACGCCGCTCAGGTCGACGACCAGCCGCACCTCGCCCCGGCCGATCAGGTCGGTGAGCGCCGACCGCAGCTGCGGCACCGACGCCAGGTCGAGCTCACCGCCGACCCGGACCGTCGTCACCCTGTCCTCACGCGAGACATCGAGCTTCAGCTCCGGCTCGTTGGCCGCCGTCGAACCCCGGAGCAATCGCACCGCTGCACACATTGCCCGCCGATCACGTGCGGGAAACGGCAACCTCGCCAAGTGATTCGCCGCCAGCCGGACATTGTGTGCGTCCCCGCTGGGCAGATCGCCCAACTGAACGCGCGGTCAGTGAGCGATCTGCATGTGTTGACCCGACGTGAGGCCTCGCATGGTGGACTTCGTGCCGAATCGATCGAACCGGCGCCGGAACCGGGGCATTACGCCGGGTAACGCGCCAATTTCGTAGATCTCCGGCTTCTTGGGCCCTACGAACCGAGCCGGATCGGGAGGCGCTTGATCGCGTTGTTCAGGTTCGATCGGGTCCGCACGGGCGCACCGGTCAGCTCGATCGTCGGGAACGTCGCCAGCAGCTCCTCGAAGAACACCTTGCCCTCGAGCCGGGCCAGGTGGACCCCGAGGCAGAAGTGCCCTCCGATCCCGAAGGACAGATGCGGGTTCGGGTGCCGGTGGATGTCGAAGCGCTGCGGGTCCTCGAACACGTCCTCGTCGCGGTTCGCCGACGTGTAGTACATCGCCACCTTGTCGCCGGCCGCGATGTCGGTCTCGGCCAACGTCGTGTCGGCGAGCGCCGTCCGGCGGAAGTAGTGCAGCGGGTTCGAGTACCGCAGGATCTCCTCGACCGCGCCGGGGATGAGCGACGGGTCGGCCCGCAGCTCGGCCAACTGGTCGGGATGCTCGAGCAGGGTGAGCAGGCCCGACGCCAGCATCGTCTTCGTCGTGTCGTTGCCCGCGGTGACCAGCTGGACGAAGAACGAGCCGAAGTCGATGTCGTCCATCGGCTTGCCGCCGAAGTCGGCGTCGAGGATGACCGTCGTGAGGTCCTCCCTCGGCGGCTCCTGACGGCGCTTGCCGGCGAGCTCGATCGCGTACATCGCCATGTCGACCGTCGCGTTCATCGCCTGGTCGGGATCGATCGCCGCGATCTCCGGGTCCTGACCGCTCGTGTTCCGCTCGGCCATCTCGTGGATGCGGCCCCAGTCCTCCTCGGGCAGACCCATCAGCTCACCGATGACCCGCGACGGCAGGTTCGCGGTGACCTCGTGGACGAACTCCACCTCACCGCGCTCGCGGACGTCGGCCATGATCGACTGGCAGATCTCGCGGATGCGGTCCTCGAGACCGCCGATCACCCGGGCTCGGAAGTGCGGCGACAGCGGCTCGCGGTGCACGCCGTGCTTCGGCGGGTCCATCGCGAGGAGCATCCGACGCATGCCGTCGAGCCCGGCTTCGTCGAGGTCCTCGAGCACGACGCCGCCCTCGCTGGCCGAGAAGATCTCGGGGTGGCGCGCGACGTACACGACATCGGCGTGGCGCAGCACCGCCCAGAACCCGGGCTCCCCCACCATCGGCTGCCAGTGGACCGGGTCGGTCCGCCGCAACACGGCCAGCGCCTCGTGCGGCGGACCGTCGACGAACGCGCTCGGGTCGGCGAGGTCGACCGCGGGCTGATCGGTGGTCGCCGACACGGTCAGCTCGTCAGGACGTTCGGGCGGGGCAGACCCGCGGCCTCACAGAGCATGTAGTACGCGGCCAGTGTGCCGGCGCCGTCGAACACGCTCTCGACGTTGCCGTCGTCGTCGAGGTTGAGGTTCGCGCCGTACATCTGGAACCACACATGCGTGTCGTCCTCGACGCACTGCAGCGTGTGGACCGACCCGGCCGGCTCGTAGAGGAACGACCCCGCCCGGTTCACGTACTCGTACTCCTTGTACTTCCACGCGCCCGACGTCGTGTACGCGTACACGGGGCCGGTGTGCTTGTGACGCTGCACCTCGTAGCCGCCCTGGAAGATGTTCTCCACGATCCAGAGACCCTCGGTCTCCTTCACCTGGATCACCTTCAGCTTGCTGCCGTCACCGATGTCGACGAACGGGAGCTCGTCGGCGCCGATGTGGACCGCGGACGGGACGTCGGTCATGGTCATGTGGGGTTCTCCTAGTTCACGAGGCGCTCCGAGCCCTCCCAGTATCGGGCTCGCAGCGCCTTCTTGTCCGGCTTGCCCAGCGGGCTGAGCGGGATCGAGTCGGTGAAGTCGATCGACTTGGGTGCGTGGTGGGAGCCCTTGCGGTCCTTCACCATCGCGATGAGCTCGTCGGCGGTGGCCTCGGCACCCGGGCGGAGGACCACGACGGCCTTCACCGCCTCGCCCCAGCGCTCGTCGGGCACGCCGACCACCGCCGCCTGCGCGACCGCGTCGTGGGTGGCGAGGACGTCCTCCACCTCGCGGGGGAAGATGTTGAAGCCGCCGGACACGATCATGTCCTTCTTGCGGTCGACGATCGTGAGGAAGCCCTCTTCGTCGGCCTTGGCTACGTCGCCGGTGTGCAGCCAGCCGAACTTGAACGCGTCCTCGGTCTGCTCGGGCTTGTTCCAATAGCCCTTCATCACCAGCGGGCCGCGCACGCAGATCTCACCGGGCTCACCCTGGGGCACCTCGTTGCCCTCGTCGTCGAGCAGCGCGAGGTGCACCCACGGGACCGGTCGTCCGCACGACGCGAGGCGCGCCGGGTCGTTCACGTCGTGCTCGCCCTTGCGCAGCACGGTCAGCGTCATGGGCGCCTCGGCCTGACCGTAGAACTGGAAGAAGATCGGGCCGAACCGCTCGAGCGCCTCCTTCAGTCGGGTCGGCGACATCGCGGCGGCGCCGTAGTACACGGTCTCGAGGCTCGAGAGGTCGTGGTCACCGATGCGCGGGTCGTCGAGGAGGACGTAGAGCATCGTCGGCACGAGCATCGTCGCGGTGATCTTGTACTTCTCGATCGTCTCGAAGATGAGCTTCGGATCGAAGGTCGGCGTGACGACGATCGAGCCGCCCTGCAGCAGCGTCGGGATGAAGAACGCGGCGCCGGCGTGGCTGAGCGGCGTGCAGATGAGGAAGCGGACCTCGTTCGGCCACTCCCACTCCGACATCTGGATCTGGGTCATGGTGGCGCCGCTGCGGTACGTGCCCATGACCCCCTTCGGCTTGCCGGTCGTGCCGCCGGTGTAGGCGAGGCCGGACACCTCGTCGCCGTCGACCGCCGGCGCGACGAGCGGCGCCGGCTCGTACTTCGACGCGAGCGCGATGTAGTCCTCGCCCTCGTTGGTCGGCCCGAAGCAGAGCAGGCGGCGCAGCCCGGGACAGCGCTCGCGCAGCGCGACCGCGCGCTCCTCGAACACCGGGTCGTACACGAGCGTCTCGATGCCGGCGTCGTCGATCACGTACGCGTGGTCGTCCTCGGACCCGAGCGGGTGCAGCGGCGTCGTGCGGCAGCCGACGAAGTTGTTGGCGCCCATGTTGAAGAGCACCTCGGGCCGGTTCGGCGCGAGCACCGACATCGTGCTGCCCCGGCTCAGGCCCAGACCGGTGAGCGCCTGCGTGTAGCGACTCATCTCGTCCCGCACCTCGCGGGCGGTCAGCACCTGGTCGCCGAGGTACACGCACGGCTTGTCGAGGTTCGACCCCAGCGCGTGCAGGAGCAGGTCCGCCATGTAGGTGCCCCGGTGCAGATCGTCGGTCATGCTCCCCCGTTCACGAGACTCCCGCGGCGACCCTAGCCCCGACCTGACGGCCCGTCAGATACCGCGGTTCCGGGTCTACCGTGCGCTCCATGGTCGGTGAGAAGCTCGTTGCCCGGGCCCGGCGGGAGATCGACGCCGGGCTGCTCCCCTCGTGCCAGTTGGCCCTCGCGCGCGACGGCAAGGTGATCCTCGACGTGACGCTCGGCGACCCCGGCATCGACGGCCCGGCGGAGTCCGCCCGCTACCTCATGTACTCCTCCACGAAGGCGCTCACCGCAGGTGCGGTGTGGCAGCTCCTCGCCGACGGGTCGCTCAAGCTCGACACCCGCGCCGGCGACGTCGTCCCCGAGTTCGCGACCAACGGCAAGGAGGTCGTGACCGTCGAGCAGCTGCTCCTGCACACCGCTGGCTTCCCGATGGCCCCGCTCGGCCCGCCGGACTGGTCGTCGCGCGAGAAGCGGCTCGAGCGGTTCGCCAAGTGGCGTCTCAACTGGGAGCCGGGCACCCGCTTCGAGTACCACCCGAGCGCGGCCCACTGGGTGCTGGCCGAGCTCATCGAGCGGGTCACCGGCACCGACTTCCGCCAGGTGATCCACGAGCGGGTGCTCGACCCGCTCGGCCTGCACCGGCTGCGGGTCGGCGTGCCTCGCGCCGAGCAGGGCGACATCGCGCCGGTGTCGACGGTCGGCGAACCGCCCACCGCCGAGGAGCTCGAGGCCGCGCTGGGCATCGCCAACCTCGACCCGGGTGAGGTCACCGACGCGGCGCTGGTCACGCTCGGGCGGCCCGAGAACCTGGAGGTCGGCGTGCCCGGCGGCGGCGGTGTGGGCCCGGCCAGCGAGATGGCCCTCTACTACCAGGCGCTGCTGCACAACCCCGGCGGGCTGTGGGACGCCGGGTGGCTGGCCGACGCGACCGGGCGCATCCGCTGCACGCTCCCCGACCCGATGATCGGCGTCGCGTCGAACCGCAGCCTCGGGCTCGGCATCGCTGGCGACGATGGGAACGCTGCGTTCCGCCAGAACTTCGGCCGCACCTGTTCCCCCCGCACGTTCGGCCACGCCGGCGCCGGCGGCCAGATCGCCTGGGCCGACCCCGACACCGGCCTGTCGTTCGTCTACTTCACGAACGGGCTCGACGCGCACGTCCTGCGTCAGGGCCGTCGCGGCGTCGCCCTGTCGAGCCTCGCCGCGGTCGCCCTCGACTGAACCCATCCCCGTTCTTGGCCGGGCTGGCCGCGCATGCCGCGGCAAACCCGGCCAATTTCGCCTGGGGGTGGCGGGGTCAGTGCTTGTTGGGGGTGACGACGATCGTCAGGGTGCCGACCGTGCAGTGGCCAGCGGTGTCGCAGACGCGGTACTGGAGCGAGGTGTGCTGGGCCGAGGCGGTGACGGCCGGCGCGTCGTAGCGGATCTTGTGGTCGCCGTGGACCGAGGCGGTCCCGAACGCCGGCCCGGAGACGATCGTCAGCGAGGCCGGGTTCAGGTCGCCGTTGGGGTCGCTGTCGTTGCCCAGGACATCGGCGTCGGCGTGGGACCCGCCCTTGAGCGACAGGTTGTCGTTGACCACGACCGGCGACGGGTCGACCGTCGTCGTGGTCGTCGGCGCGGTCGTGGTCGTCGGAGCACGAGTGGTCGGCGGTGCGGTGGTGCGAGTCGTCCGCGGCACCGTGGTGGTCGAGTGGGTCCCCGGCTTCGGCCGGGTGGTCGGCGTGGACCCCTTCGGCCCCGGCTTCGCTCCCGGCTCGGTGGTCGTCGTCGTCGACGACGTGTGCGCGTGGTCGACGGTGGCACGGGTCGAGGACCCGGACCGTCCGCCTGCGGCCGAACCGCCGACGCCGCCGGACGCGCTGGTCGACGGCGGGGCGCTCGCCACGGCCGCGGGCCGCTCGGTCGCCACCTTGTCGGTGCCGGTGAGGGTCGCGGGCGCAGCCGTCGCCGCGACCACGGCGAAGCCGGTTGCGGCCACGGCGCCGCTCGTCGCCGCGGCGGCGCCGGACAGGCCGGTGGCGACGTCGCGCAGTCCCGGGATGCTCGACAGCCAGGCCAGCGGGCCGCCGGCCAGGTGCAGCTTGCCGACCGACACGTTGAGGAACGCGCGGACGACCTCGGCGTCGAACTGCGTCCCGGCGTTGCGGGAGAGCTCGAAGCGCGCCTGCTCGGGCGGTAGCGCCTTCTTGTACGACCGGGCCGAGGTCATGCAGTCGTACGCGTCGGCGACCGCGACGATGCGTCCGGCGAGCGAGATCTGGTCGCCCCGCAGACCTCTCGGGTAGCCCTTGCCGTCGATCCGTTCGTGGTGCTCGGTCGCGGCGCCGAGCCACTCACCGAGCCACGGCTTCAGCGGGGCCAGCATCCGCTCAGCTGCGGCCGGGTGGTTGCGCAGCTGCTCCCACTCCTCGTCCGTCGGCCGGCCCGGCTTGTTGAGGATCTCGGGCCGCACGGCCATCTTCCCGACGTCGTGGATGAGCGCGGCCCAGCGCAGCTTCTCCCGATCCGCCGTGGGCAGGTCCATCTCCTCGGCGATGATCTCGGCGTACGCGCGCACGCGCTCCGAGTGCCCGCGAGTGAGCCGGTCGTGCCGGCCGAGATCCTTGAGCAGCAGGAGCGCGTTCTCGGCCGCCTCGGCCGGCGTGTCGCCGAGGCCGCCCCCCGATCGGATCTTGGCGCTGAGCGCGGCCGAGCTGCCCGAGCGCAGCGCCACCTTGTAGCGCGACGGCGCCCGATCGGGGAACACGAGCGCGACCTTGAACAGCGCGGCGACGGGCAGCAGGTGGCGCGTGACCCGATCGGCGGCGACGAGCACGACCGTCGACCCGGCGATGACGATGCCCCAACGGAGGAGGAACATCGGCCACGAGTGGGCCACGGGCAGGAGCACCTGCAGCATCCGCGCCACGAGGAACGACGCGACGAACGGACCGAGGAAGGCCGCGGCCCGGATGGCGAACGCGGCGCCCTTCCGGGTGTGCCAGCGGCGCGCGTCGGCATCGACCGCCTGGGTGGCGGCTGATCCTCCGGTCGCGCTGGTCGATGAGCCGATGCCCATGACATCGCCTGTCGGCCTGTGCGGCCCTCCCGTGGAGGGTTCTTTTGGCCCCTACGCGGGGGATTTCGTCAGGTCGGGGCGCCTTCGGCGGCCAGGATCCGGCCGAGGTTGACCAGCTGGCGGGTGCCGCCGCCGAGGGTCAGCTCCAGCTCCTTGGCGAGCAGGAAGTAGCGGTGGAGCGGGTAGTCCCGGTCGACGCCGACGCCGCCGTGGAGGTGGGACGCGGCGTGCACGACCCGTTGGCCGCCGGCCGAGGCCCAGTACTTGGCCACCGCGACCTCCCGGGCGGCGGGGTAGCCGGCCGAGAGCCGCCAGGCGGCCTGCAGCATCGTGAGGCGGATCGCGTGGCTATCGACGTAGGCGTCGGCGGCCCGCTGGCCCACGGCCTGGAAGGTGGCGATGGGCCGGCCGAACTGCTCGCGGCTCGTCGTGTACTCGCCGGTGATGCGCACCGCCTCGGCGCAGAGGCCGGCGGCCACCGCGCACGCGGCGACCGTCGCCTCCTCCACCGTGGAGCGGAGCGTCGACCCGCCGGCGTCGATCTCACCGAGCACGTCGCCGGCACCGACCCGGACGCCTTCGAGCACCAGCAGCGCGTCCGGCGTGCCGCTGGTCGTCTCCTGGCGCGTGCGGGTGAGGCCCTCGGCGTCGCCCGGCACGAGGAAGAGGCCGATGCCGTCGGGCGTGGACGCGGGGATGACGAACACATCGGCGATCAGGCCGGCGAGCACGTTCGTCTTGGTGCCCTCGAGCACCCAGCCGTCACCGTCGGGCTTCGCCGTGGTCGTCGGGACGAGCGGGTCGGCCAGCGGCTCCACCAGCGCGGCGACCGGCAGCAGCGTGCCGGCCGTCATCCCGGGGAGGATGCGAGCCTGCTGCTCGGGCGTGCCGTGGCGGGCGATCGGCAGGCCCGCGAACGCGAGCACCGGGAGCGCGGGCACCGCAGCCGTGCGCCGGCCCACCTCCTGCAGCACGAGGCACAGCTCGAGCAGGCCGAGCCCAGCGCCGCCGTGCTCCTCGGGAACCGCGATGCCGAGCAGCCCCGCGCCGGCCATCGACGCCCAGAGGTCGCGGTCGAAGCGGAGGTCGTCACGCTGCTCGAGCGCGCGCAGTGCTTCGGGGGTCGACTTGTCGGCCAGCAGCTTGGTGGCCGCCTCGGCGGTCGCCTCCTGCTCGTCGGTGAGATCGAAGTCCATCGGTCGTCGTCCCTTCCCGGCTCCGGGCCTTCAGCGCTTGGCCATGGGCATGCCCAGGCCGAACGCGGCGATCAGGTCACGCTGGAGCTCGTTGGTCCCACCGCCGTAGGTGAGGATGATCAGGCTCCGGTACATCTGCTCCAGCCGGGAGTCGAGCAGCGTGCCCGGCGTGCCCTCGACGAGGTACGAGCGCTCGCCCAGCACCTCCATCAGCAGGCGGAACGTCTCGAGGTAGTGCTCGGTGCCGAACACCTTGATGGTGCTCGCGTCGGCCACCGGGAGCTGCCCCTTGTCCGACGCCCACGCGACCTGCCAGTTGGCCAGCCGCAGGAACTCGAAGCCTGCGTACGCCTTGGCCAGGTTGATCTGCACCCACTCCTGGTCGATGACGCGGCGACCGTCGGGCAGGCGGGTGTCGCGCGCCCACTCGATGACCGAGTGCAGCATCTGCTCGGCCATGCCCGGGCTGCACAGCGTGACCCGCTCGTGGTTGAGCTGGTTGGTGATCAGGTTCCAACCCTGGTTCTCACCGGCGATGAGGTACTTGGCCGGCACCCGCACGTCGTCCCAGTGCACCGCGCAGATGTTGTGGCTGCTGAGCAGGTTGAGCTCCTGCCGGTCGATGCCCGGCAGGTCCATCGGCACCGCGAAGATCGAGATGCCCTTGTGGCGCGAGTCGTCGGCACCGGTGCGCGCGGCGAGCCAGCAGTAGTCGGCGTCGCTCGCGAGGCTGGTCCACATCTTCTGGCCGGTGATCACGTACTCGTCGCCGTCGCGCACCGCCTTCGTGCGCAGCGACGCGAGGTCGGTGCCCGAGCCCGGCTCGGAGTAGCCGATGCAGAAGTGGATCTCGCCCTTCAGGATGCGGGGCAGGAACTCCTGACGCTGCTCCTCGCTGCCGAACTGCATGATCGTCGGCGCAACCGAGTTGATCGTCAGCATCGGCACCGGCGCGCCGGCCCGCATCGACTCGTTGAAGAAGATGAACTGCTCGACCGGGCCGCGGCCCTGGCCGCCGTACTCGGTGGGCCAGCCGATGCCGAGCCAGCCGTCGGCTCCCATCTGCTTCACGACCCGGCGCATCACCGGGCCGATGCCCTCGGCCTTGTGGAGCCCCGCCCGGGTCTCCTCGTCGAGGAGCTCGTCGTAGTAGTCGCGGAGCCGCTTGCGCAGCTGCTCCTCGGATTCGGTGTAGGCGACGTGCACGGCCGGAGCTTAGGTCCCGAAACGAGAACGCGTTCTATTGTTGGGGGTTGATCGCATCAGGGCGTAGTTGCCAGACTGTCAGCCTGTGCTCGATTGAGCGAGCGCATCACTGGGGGGAATCCGATGGGCGGGAAGACGTGCGGCCTCGGCCGGCGCGGGGCACTGGTACTGGTCGTCTTGACGGCGTTCGCGGCCTTGACGGTTGCGCCGCTCTCGTCCGCTGCCGCGCCTGCAAGCCCCGCGTTGAGCAGCGGCGGGAACATCGCGTCGCCGACCACGCGGTCGGCCGCGTCCGCTGCGCTTGCGTACTGGACCCCCGCCCGGATGCGGGCTGCGAGGCCGGCAGACGTATCGGCGGAGCGCGCTGCCGTGGCGCGGGCAACCGCCCGAGCGGCGGGTGCAGGGCCCGAGGTCACGGTGTACGGAACGACGGGGTCGCTGCCCGTGGGCACATCCGGCCCGCAGCCGCGGCTGATCGCGTCGGCGGTGCCCCGTCCGTACACCGACCGGCCCGACCGCTTGAACGGCAAGGTCTTCTTCACCAAGACGACCGGCGGCGACTTCGTGTGCTCGGGGACGGTCGTGAACAGTCAGAACCAGGACTCGGTCTGGACCGCCGGCCACTGCGTCGCCGACAACATCTCGCACACCTTCCACAAGAACTGGGTCTTCGTGCCCGCCTACGCCTCGGCTAGTGCGACCGGCACCAGCCGCCCGTACGGGACGTGGACGGCGAGGACGCTCACCACCAAGAACGCTTACCTCAACACCACCGCGCCGCAGTTCAAGGAGGACCTGGGCGTCGCGGTCCTCAACACGTTGAACGGCAACCACATCGTGGCCAAGCTCGGCTCGCAGGGCATCAAGTTCAACGCGCTGGCACAGCAGAACTACAACGCCTTCGGCTATCCGCAGGCTGCTCCCTTCAACGGGCTGTCGCAGTTCCGGTGCAACTCGGCGCTCCTTGCCCGTGACGACCCGGGCGGAACCGGTCCGAAGGCCATGAAGATCGACTGCGACATGACCGGCGGCGCAAGCGGAGGCGGCTGGCTCATCAAGCTCAACGCCACCACCGGGCTCGGGCTCATCGCGTCACACAACGACTACAAGTACAACAACGACCCGAACCACATGTATGGCCCGTATCTCGGGAGCGATGCGCTGAGCCTGTACAACTTCGCCACGGCCCTGTAGCTCGTCAGCCGCGTTCACGCTCCAGCTCGCCGACGACCAGGGCGGCGAGGCGGCGGAGCTCGGCCACCTGCGCGTCGTGGAGCAGGCGAGGCCGGTGGTCGGCGACGCAGAGCGTGCCCACCCGGCTGCCGTCACCGAGCACGAGCGGCACGCCCGCGTAGAAGCGCACGTGCATCGGTCCGGTGACCGCCGGGTTGTCGGCGAAGCGCGCGTCCGCGAGGACGTCGGGCACCTGGAAGACGTCGTCGCCGAGGATGGCGTGCGCGCAGAACGACTCGTCGCGGTGCGACTCGACGACGTCGGACCCGACGCGCGCCTTGAACCACTGCCGGTCCTCGTCGACCAGCGTGACGAGCGCGATCGGCGTGGACGTCGCCCGCCGGGCGAGCTCGGCGTAGCGGTCGAAGCGCTCCTCCGGTTCGGTGTCGAGCACCTGCAACGACCGGAGCGAGCGCAGGCGCTTGTCCTCGTCGGCGGGCAGGGGCGCGGCCAGCCAGCGCGACGCGCGGCGGAGCATCGCGGCGCGGAGCTTCGTGCGCAGCTGCGCCACCGAGCACGGCCACACCACCCAGTCGCTCACGCTCTCGGTCAACAACGGCGGCACCCCCCGACGGGTCATCGCCAGCATGGCCAAGCGGTCCGGGCCGGTCTCGTAGCTCGACGTCGAGCCGGCGTCGACGTCGACCACCATCACGCCCCGCCCCTCGGTGTCCGCCGCACCCGGCGCATCAAGCCGCACCGACAGCCCTTCGGCCTCGGCCGCTCGTCGCACCGCCGACGCGAACGCCGGGTCGTCGGTCTCGACGACCACGTAGGTCGGCAGGTCCTCGACCGCCGGCGAGTCCGTGGCCGAGCGGTCGACCGCTGCGTGGTGCACCGCGCCGACTCGCGGGGTGACGACGAGCTCCTCGCCCTCGGTCGCCGCGGTGATCGTCATCGAACCGCCGGCCGCACGCGCCCGGTCACGGGCGTTCGTCAGCAGCGCGTCGAGGTCGGCGTCGGTCCGTGACGGGTCGTGGTGGTACAGGACGAGGTGGGCGACGCCTGCTTCGAGCGCGGCATCGACCACGTACTCCATCGTGCTGTGGCCCCAGCCCCGCTTCGCCTCGTACTCGGAGGCGAGGTACTGCGCGTCGTGCACGACGACGTCCGCGTCGGCGAGGAACGCGACGTGGCGCGCGTCGTCCGCGCTTGCCGAGAGGTCGCCGCCCGCGGCGAGCGCCGCATCGAACGGCTCGTGGTCCGACGAGTACACGACCGTCGCGCCGTCGGCCTCGATGCGGTAGCCGACGGTCAGCGCCGGGTGGTTGAGGTACTGCGTGCGGATCGACGCGTCGCCCACCTCGAACACACCCTCGACGAGGTCGTGGAAGCGCACCTCCGCGGCCACCTCGTCGAGCGCGACCGGGAAGTACTGGTACTCCATCTGGCCGGCCAGCACGCTGTCGAGCGTCCGCACGAGACCACGCGGCCCGTAGATGTCCCAGCGCGTCCCCTCGACGAACAGCGGTGCGAAGAACGGCAGGCCGTGGATGTGGTCCCAGTGGGTGTGGCCGATCAGGAGGGCGCCCGACGGCGGCACCCCGCTCCCCTGGGACTCGTCCACCAGCGCCTGACCGAGCAGCCGGCCGCCCGTCCCGCAGTCGAGGACCAGCAGCGTGCCGCCGTCGGTGCGCACCTCGACGCACGACGTGTTGCCGCCGTGGCGCACGGTGCCCGGGCCGGGCGTCGGGACCGAACCTCGAGTTCCCCAGTAGCGGATGCGCACGTCCTCAGCCTGCCCGGTTCAGTGCTGAACGGATCCGCCGTTGAGGTCGATCGTCTGGCCGGTGAGCCACGACGCCTCGTCGGACGCGAGGAACACGACGGCCGCGCCGACGTCGTCGGGCGTGCCCAACCGACCCACCGGGATCGACCGGGTGAGCGGCGCGGTCGCCGCGTCGTCGACGTCCGACCCGGCGTGGCCCATCATCCCGAGCGCGAGGCAATTCGCGGTCACGCCCTGCCGGGCGGACTCCACGGCGACGTGGCGCAGCAGCCCTTCGATCCCGCTCTTGCTCGCGCCGTACATGGAGATGCCGAGGTTCAGCCCGGCCCGACCGGCGCCGGAGGAGATCTGGATGATGCGACCCCAGCCCCGGTCGCACATGCCACCGAGCACGGCCTGGATGCAGTGCATCGAGCCGTACATGTTGAGGTCGATGTAGAGGCGCCACTGGTCTGGCGTCGCGTCCCGGAAGGGCACGAGGTCCATGCCGACCGGGACGCCCGCGTTGTTCACGAGGATGTCGACCGGTCCGGCCTCGTTGGTGATGTGGGCGACCGCGGCGTCGACCGCGTTGCGGTCGGTGACGTCGAAGGGCGCTGCGAAGGCGCGGCCGCCGATCGAGGCGACGGTGGCCTCCGCCCGCTCCGCCACGAGATCGTTCACCGCCACCGTCGCGCCCTGTCGGGCAAGCGCCTGCGCGATGCCGACCCCCACGCCCTGACCGGCCCCCGTCACGAGGGCCACCCGTCCGTCTGCTTCGAACATCTATCCCTTCCTCGCGAACCCGAAGGCGTCGCCCGAGACGATCGCCGTGCTCCATGGCCTGACGAGCCTGCGCAGCTCGGCGCACCCGTCCTCGCCGATCGCCTCGTAAGGCTGCAGCCCGAGCCGATCGGTCCGCTCCTCGATCGCCTCGCGCCGGGCGCGGCCTGCGTCGGTGAAGGCTCCGTCCTCGTCGACCAGCCCCCGTGACGCGAGGCGCTCGACGGCCGCCGACCACTCCTTCGCGGTCCACCGACGGGTGCCTCGCAACGACTCCTCGGGCACCTCGCCGGTCGCCGCGTGCAGCACCAGTGCCTCGCAGCCGTCGACCTCGGCGTCGACCAGTGCGGCGATGTGGCCGTCGCCCCGGTGCTCGCGCAGCACGGTGATGGCCCACCAGAGCGCGAGGTGCGGCTCGTCGGGCACGTCCTGCGCGAGGTGGGCTGCGGCGAGCGGGCGTCCCTCGGTGGTGGCGGATCGCGCCGCAGTGGTCGCGAGTACAGCGGCTCGGGCGGTCTCGAGCGCGGTGGCGTGGTCGTCACCGAGGATCCGGCGCAGCGCAGCGTCGACCGCATCGAGCCGTGCGTCCCACCATCGCTCGGGCGGCGCCGCCCCCCAGCAGGCCGGGATCGCCTCGGCCACGAGCTGCGGGCGGAAGTTGAAGAACGTCGACACGACGGTGGCGGCCGACACCGCGCCCATCGCCGCCGCGCGCGAGCCGAAGTACCCGCCGAAGCCCTGCACTCCGAGCGCCCCATAGCGCTCGGCCGCTTCGGGCACGAAGTAGATTATCCCGTGGTACACCTCGGTCGTCCGGCGGGTCTTGCGGGCGACGATCGGTTCCACGGCCGCACCCTTGCACCTTCTCGGGACGTTTTCCCGGCCATGACCGGGACCAAGTCCCGGAAACGGCGGTCGGTCGATAGGTTCGACGACCGTGACGCGGCCGGCGCCCACCGAGGATCAGGGCGACGAGCGCCTCGAGGTCGACGCACGGGACACGGCGGCCGCCGGGGTGCCCGCGGTCGTCGCCAGCCTGCGCCACATGCACGACCAGATGGGCCTGCGCCGGGGCGTCCGCACGCTGCTGCGGCTCAACCAGCACGCGGGGTTCGACTGCCCCGGCTGCGCGTGGCCCGAACCGCACAAGACCTCACGGTTCGAGTTCTGTGAGAACGGGGCGAAGGCCGTTGCGTGGGAGGCGACCACGCGCCGGGTCGAGCCGTCGTTCTTCGCCGAGCACCCCGTGTCCGAGCTGGCCGAGCGCAGCGAGTACTGGCTCGGGCAGCAGGGTCGCCTCACCGAGCCCGTGTACCGGCCGGCCGGCTCCGAGCACTACGAGCCGATCACCTGGGATGCTGCGTTCGCGCTCGTCGCGTCGGAGCTGCACGCCATGGCGTCACCGGACCGCGCCGTCTTCTACACGTCGGGCCGCACGAGCAACGAGGCGGCGTTCGTCTATCAGCTGTTCGTGCGGGCCTTCGGGACGAACAACCTGCCGGACTGCTCGAACATGTGCCACGAGTCGAGCGGTGAGGGGCTCAGCTCCACCATCGGCGTCGGCAAGGGGACGGTCACCCTCGACGACATCGAACGGGCCGACCTCATCCTCGTCGTCGGCCAGAACCCGGGGACCAACCACCCCCGGATGCTCACGGCGCTCGAGATCGCCAAGCGTCAGGGCACGAAGATCGTCGCGATCAACCCGCTGCCGGAGGCCGGGCTGATCCGCTTCCGCAACCCGCAGACGCCCCGCGGCCTGAGCGGGGTCGGCACGGCGCTCGCCGACCTCTACCTCCAGGTGCGGACGGGTGCCGACATGGCCCTGTTCCAGCTGCTCAACCGCCGGCTCGTCGAGGACGGCGCGATCGACGAGGACTTCATCGAGCACCACTGCGAGGGGTTCGACGAGCTGGCGGCGCACCTGCGCTCGCTTGACCCCGACCAGCTCCTCGCCGGGTGCGGGCTGGAGCGCTCCGAGGTCGAGCAGCTCGTGGCGATGGCGAAGGCGTCCGAGCGCACCATGGTGTGCTGGGCCATGGGGCTCACGCAGCACAAGGACTCGGTCGCCACCATCCAGGAGATCGTCAACTTCCTGCTGCTGCGGGGCAGCATCGGCAAGCCCGGCGCGGGCGCGTGCCCGGTGCGCGGCCACAGCAACGTCCAGGGCGATCGCACGATGGGCATCTGGGAGCGGCCGACCACCGCCTTCCTGGACAAGCTGCAGGCCGAGTTCGGCTTCGACCCGCCTCGCGAGCACGGATACGACACGGTCGACGCGATCCGGGCGATGGCGGCCGGCGATGTCGACGTCTTCTTCTCGATGGGAGGCAACTTCGTGTCCGCCGCGCCCGACACCGACGCCACCGCGGCCGCGCTCGCCAAGTGCCGGCTCACCGTCCAGGTGTCGACCAAGCTCAACCGCGCGCACATTCTCGGAGGGAAGGCGGCGTTGATCCTGCCCTGCCTCGCCCGCACCGAGCACGACTTCACGGGCGGGCACCGGCAGTTCATCAGCGTCGAGGACTCGATGGGGATGGTGCACGCGTCCTCGGGCGGCAACGAGCCCGCGTCCCGTCAGCTGCGCAGCGAGGTCGCGATCGTGTGCGGCCTCGCGGAGGCGACGCTCGGCGAGCGCCACGGCATCGACTGGGACGGCCTCGCCCGCGACTACGACCGCATCCGCGACCACGTGTCGCACGTCGTGCCCGGGTTCGAGGCGTTCAACGCCAAGGTGCGCGAAGAGGCCGGGTTCGTGCTGCCGAACGCGGCGCGGGACAGCCGCACGTTCAACACCGACAGCGGCAACGCCGTCATGACGGTGAACCGCTTCGAGCCGATCGAGGTGCCGCCCGGGCGGCTGCTGCTGCAGACCGTCCGCTCGCACGACCAGTACAACACGACGATCTACGGCCTCGACGACCGCTACCGCGGCATCCACCAGGGCCGCCGGGTGGTGTTCGTGCGACCCGACGACATCACCGCGCTGGGCCTCGCCGACGGCCAGATCGTGGATCTCGTGAGCGAGTGGCGGGACGGCTCCGAGCGCCGTGCGCCCGGGTTTCGGGTGGTCGGCTACCCGGTCGCCGCCGGCTGCTGCGCCGCCTACTTCCCCGAGGCCAACGTGCTGGTCCCGCTCGACAGCACGGCCGAGCGCAGCAACACGCCCACCTCGAAATCGATCGTGGTGCGGCTCGAGGCCACGTCGTCTCCAGATTGATCTCCAGGTCTTCTCCACCTCTTCTCCAAGGAGGGATCGCCCGGGTGCCGCATCGTCGGCGGCATGACCACGCGCCACGCCTCCACCGCCCGCCTCCGGACCCTCGTCGTCGCCGTCGCCCTCCTGGCCGTCCCCGCGATCGCGACCGCCTGCGAGCCGCCGGCCCCGACCTGCCTCGGCCGCACCCCCACGATCAAGGGGACCGCCGGGCCCGACGTCCTGAACGGGACGAGCGGGCCGGACGTCATCGCCGCGCTCGGCGGTGACGACGTCGTCCGCGGTCTCGAAGGCGACGACGTGCTGTGCGGCGGGCCGGGACGTGACCGCCTCCTCGGCGGTGACGACTTCGACCAGCTCGACGGCGGCACCGGCGCCGACGTGATCGACGGCGAGGCCGGCCACGACGTCGTCGACTACAGCGCGTCGACGAAGGGCGTCAGCGTCGACCTCGGGCGCTACGCCGGGCCGGACGGTGACGTGGTCCGCTCGGTCGACGACGTCATCGGCAGCAGCCACGACGACGACCTCGTCGGCGACGTGGCCGACAACCAGCTGCTGGGCGGCGCAGGGAGCGACCTCCTGGTCGGTACCGGTGGTTCCGATCAGCTCATCGATCGGGGCGGTGCCGGCGAGACGAACACGTTCAAGCCCGGACCCGGTGACGATCTCGTCTCCGGTGGCGCGAGCACCGACGTCCTGAGCTTCGACCAGGAGCGCGACGTCCCGTTCGTGACCGTCTACCTCGACACGGTCGCCACCGGTGAGGGCACCGACATCCTCCAGGGGGTCGACGCGGTGATCGGCACGGACGGACCCGACGTGCTGCACGGTGGCCCCGGACCCGACCGCCTCGAGGGCCGCAACGGCG
>JAFBAD010000286.1 GCA_019247975.1 Acidimicrobiia bacterium | reverse complement strand
GCGAACGCCGACCCCTACGTCGTCACCCGCCTCATCACCGACACGGTCTGCTCGAAGCTCGTGTAGCTCCGCACCACCGACGTCGTTCGCGCGACGGGCCGCTCCCGCAATCAGGGGGCGGCCCGTTGCGCGTCTCTGAGCCGATCGACTCATTCTCCTTACTATCCGTGAGATCGCTTGCAAGCCGACTACAGAGAGTGATACAAATGCGCACAGCCGCCCGGGCGCCCGGTGCGCACACTTCGACCGATCGGAACCATCCGGTCATATGGTCACCCTGGACCGAGCCGGGGGCCACTTCCTGGGGGGGAGGGTGGCCCCCGGGTCGCGTACGGCCTCGGGTCGTTCACCTAGCTTCCGGGCATGGACGAGAAGAGTCCCGCGGAGGTCCTGGCCGAGGTCGAGGAGCACGGCGTTCAGATCGTCGACTTCCGCTTCTGCGACGTGCCCGGGGTGATGCAGCACGTCTCGATCCCGGCGTCGAAGTTGACCGAATCGCAGTTCGAGGACGGTCATCCATTCGACGGTTCCTCGGTGCGCGGGTTCCAGGAGATCCAGGAGTCGGACATGATCCTCGTGCCCGACCCGAACACGTCGTACCTCGACCCGTTCCGCCAGCACCGCACGCTCGTCATCCACTGCTTCGTTGGCGACCCGGTCACCGGTGAGAGCTACTCGCGCGACCCGCGCCATGTGGCGCAGAAGGCGCAGGAGCACCTCTTCTCCACGGGCATCGCGGACTCGGCCTACTTCGGCCCGGAGCCCGAGTTCTTCGTCTTCGACGACGTGCGCTTCGAGACGACCGCCAACTCGTCGTGGTACCAGGTCGATTCGATCGAGGGGCAGTGGAACACAGGGACGGACGAGGCTCCGAACCTCGGGTACAAGCCGCGCACCAAGCAGGGCTACTTCCCGGTCCCGCCGATGGACCACTACCAGGATCTGCGCTCCGCGATGATGCTGAACCTCCACGAGGTGGGCATCGACACCGAGCTCCACCACCACGAGGTGGCCAGCGGTGGGCAGGGCGAGATCGGCATCCGCTTCGACACGTTGCTGGCGATGGCCGACAAGCTGATGACGTTCAAGTACGTCCTCAAGCAGACCGCGTGGGCGGCCGGGAAGTCGCTCACGTTCATGCCGAAGCCGGTGTTCGAGGACAACGGCTCAGGGATGCACACGCACCAGTCGCTCTGGAAGGGCGGCGAGCCGCTCTTCTTCGACGAGACCGGCTACGCAGGGCTGTCCGACATCGCCCGCTGGTACATCGGCGGCCTGCTCCACCACGCGCACGCGGTCATCGCGTTCACGAACCCGACGACCAACAGCTTCAAGCGGCTCGTCCCCGGTTACGAGGCGCCGGTGAACCTCGTGTACAGCCAGCGCAACCGGTCCGCGTCGTGTCGCATCCCGCTCGCGTCGAAGAGCCCGCGCGCGAAGCGGGTGGAGTTCCGCTGCCCGGACTCGACGTCGAACCCGTACCTCGGCTTCTCGGCGATGCTCCTGGCCGGGCTCGACGGCATCCAGAACCGCATCGAGCCGCCGGCGCCGATGGACAAGGACCTCTACGACCTCCCGCCCGAGGAGCTGGCCGACGTCCCGCAGGTCCCGGCATCACTCGAGGAGGCGCTCGCCGCGCTCGAGGCGGACCAGGACTTCCTGAAGGCCGGCGGCGTGTTCACCGACGACCTCATCGACACGTGGATCGCCTACAAGCGCAGGCACGAGGTCGACGCGCTCCGCCTCCGCCCCCACCCCTACGAGTTCTCGCTCTACTACGACATCTGACGGGCGGCGCCGGGTGCGCAGCCCGCTACTGGGGCGCTCCGCCGGACGCGAGGCGCTCGTGCTCTTCGCCGATCGCGGTCGCGAGCCGGTGACCGAGGTAGCCGGCACCGAGTGCGCACACCGCACCCAAGCAGCCGATGGCCGCTCCCACCCCCGGCGATACGAACGTGGCGACGGCTCCGATGATCACCACGGCGATCTGCAGCGTCCACCACGAGCCGGCAAGGCCCCGGCCGGGATGGCCGGGCGGAAGCGCGTCGCGCACGGCCATGTAGGGGAACCACAGGCTGACGATCGGGAGGAGCCAGCCGACCGCGGCCCAACCCGGGTTCAACGTCGTGCGCAGCCCGAGGGCACGTGCGGTCTGGGTGATGTGGTGGGCCCAGACCACCACCACGACGAGCGCACCGAAGCCGACGAGGCCGAGGAGCTCGAGCCGCACGTTGCCGCCGGTGCCGAACGCGAGGGCGAAGCTGAACCTGTCGTTGGTCGACCGCCCGCCATCGAGGACGAGCGGTGAGACGACCGCGCCGATCGCGCTGACCACGGCCTGCACCCAGAACGCGATCGACACGCGCGCCGGCCACGTCCGCACCTTGGCCAGGTCGACGCGGAGCGTCGGGCCCGGCGCCTGTGCGTGGGTCGTCCAGATCGTGCCGTCCCAGTACCGGACCGAACCGGGGTACCAGGGGTCGGGGTACCAACCCGGAGGCACCTCGGGCTCCATCGGGTTCACGGTGTCCTTTCGGCCCCGAGGAGGCGTTCGACAGCGCGACGA
>JAFBAD010000156.1 GCA_019247975.1 Acidimicrobiia bacterium | reverse complement strand
GCCGTTGATGCCGCCGTGGTCGTTGATGTCCTTGGCGAGCGCGTTGTACACGGCCTTGTGGTCGCCGAGGTTGTAGTCGAGTCCGACCGACTGCAGCGCCTTCGTGTCGACGTAGGTGACGCCGATCTTGATCGTGCTCGCGGTGACGCCGGGCGCTGGGCCGGTCGGCGCGACGGTCGTCGCCGGCCCGCCCGTCGTCGACGAGTCGGACGTCTCCGTCTTGTCGCCCGACGTGCACGCCGCTGCGAGGAGCAGCGCGACGCCGAGCACCAGTGCGATGCGTGCCTTCATGTTGGTTCCCCCCTGGGTGGTCGGACTCGGTAGAGCACTTCACCGGCGTCGTGCACGACGAGCGCGTCGGGATCCGCTTCCCACGCGGCGACGTCGACGTCGGCCGGATCGAGGTAGGACAGGTTCGCCCGCTTCACGACGGGCTCGGGGATGCCGGTCGCCAGCGTGACGTGCACCCGTGGGCGTTCGCCCGCGGTGACGTCGTACGTGCCGGCGCCGAAGAGGTGGGTGGAGTGGGCCAGCTCGCCACGTGGGTGACCGCGGTACCGGTCCCAGTGCGCGAGGAAGAAGTCGCGGCAGTGGTAGCCGAGGTCCTCCATGCCCGGGTGGGTCTGCGCGATCTCGCTGATGTGCGGCGCGTGCACCACGACCTCGCCGCCGTCGGCGACGACCGGCTCGACCTTGTAGAAGCCCTTCGCGCCGGTCCACAGGTCGGCGTAGCGGGTCGGCACGAGCGACAGGACGCGGCTGACCGGCGCAGGCAGGTACGTCACGTGGGTCTCCGCCGCGATCGCGGCGGCGTCGGCCCACGCGGTCAACGGGTCGCCGAAGGAGAGCGCGTGCAGACCGCGGCCGCCGCTCGTGTGGTCCGTGACGACGCAGAGGGCGTGGCGCTCACCGGGCACGAGCGCAGCTGCCGCGTCGACCAGCGCGCGCACGGGCGTGGTGCCGGGCGTCCCGATGATCTCGCTGCTGGTGATCAGCGCGCCGAGCCAGTGGGTGACGTCGATGAGCTCCTGGCCCGACAGCCCGGGGAACAGGTACTTGTTGCCGCCCGAGAACCCGATCACCTCGTGCGGCAGCACCGGCCCGACGATGATCGTCACGTCACAGTCGACGACCAGCCGGTTGATGCGGACGTCGACCGCCTCGTGCAGCCGGCCGTCCGAGAGACGTTCCACCGTGTCGACGTCGATGGTCCCCAGGGGCACGAACGTGGCGTCGTCCCACCACTCGTGGTTGACGACGTCGAGCTCGTCGGTGCCGACCATCTCCCGGATGGCCGCGTCGGTCATCGGCGCGTGGGTGCCGAGCGCGACCACCGCGGTGCACGACCGCACCCGTCCGTCCACCGCAGACCGCACCGCGTCGAGCAGCAGGGGGAGCGGGCAGGCGCGCGTGGCGTCGGGGATCACGAGGCACAGGGAGCGCCCGTCGAGGTCGACGTCTGCGAGCTGCGCGTGCACGAACGCACGCACGGCGGCCGGGTCGAGCACGTCGCCCGGGCCACCGAGCGTCTCGGCCATCAGCCTGCGGGAGTGAACGTCAGGTGGAGGCGGCTCACGCCGCGGAGGATGAACGTCGGCAGGTAGCGGAACTCACGCGCACCCGGAGGGCCGTGCTCCTCGTCGGAGATGCGGATGTCGTCCAGCCGGTCGAGCAGGCGCTGGACGCTGACGCGGCCCTCGGTGCGGGCCAGCGGCGCGCCCGGGCAGAAGTGGATGCCGTGGCCGAAGGCCAGGTTCTCGCGTGCGTTGTCCCGGTCGGGCCGGAACTCGGCCGGGCACTCGAACTTGCGGGGATCGCGGTTGGCCGCAGCGTTGAGGACCATCACGGTCGTGCCGGCGGGGATGTCCACGCCGCCGACGTTCGTCGCGACCCTGGCGACGCGGAAGTCGCCCTTGACCGGGCTCTCGAAGCGGAGCATCTCCTCGACGAAGTTGGCGACCTTCTCGCCGTCCTCGCGCAGCTCCTGCTGCAGCTTCGCGTCGTCTCCGAGCCGCTGCAGCGACGCCCCGATGAGCCGCACGGTGGTCTCCTGGCCGGCCGCGAAGAGGTTCGCCGCGATCCCGGTCACGTCGGCGATGTCGGGCGTCGAGCCGTCCGGATAGGTGGCCTGCGCCATCTTGGTCAGCACGTCGTCGCGCGGCTCGTGCCGGCGCTCCTCGATGTACGCGCTGAACCGGCCGTACAGCCACTCGAGCGGCTTGTGCGCCAGCGTCTCGTCCTTGGTGCTGCCGAGACCACCCTGCGGCGTGGCCAGCTGGCGCCGGAAGATCTCGTGGTCCGCCTCGGGGACGCCGAGCAGGTCCGCGATCACGAGCATCGCGAACGGGTTCGCGAACTCGGAGATGAGCTCGACCTTGCCGGTGCCCTGCTCGAGGACCTCGTCGATCTGGCGGTCGGCCAGCGCCCAGATGAAGTCCTCGTTCTCCTTGAGGCGCTTCGGCGTGATGAGGCGCATGAGGAGACCGCGGTGGGCGGTGTGCTTGGGTGGGTCGAAGGTGGGGAGCTGGTCGCTGAAGGGGAGCGCGTCGCGCTGCTCCTCGATCTGCTCGGTGACGTCGTCACCCTCGAGCGGGGTGGCGAAGCCGGGGAACGGTCCGGTGACCGAGTTGGCCGACGAGAACGTCGCCGTGTCGTGGTACACCTGCAGCGCTTCCTCGTAGCCGGTGACCAAGAAGACGCCCTGGTACGGCTCCTTCCGCACCGGGCACTCGTCGCGCAGCGCGTCGAAGAACGGATACGGATCCTTCAGCAGGGAACCGTCGCGGAAGAAGTCGAGCTCCGTCGTCTCCATGGGCGGAAACCTTACTCTCCTGAGCCGGGAACCGCGTTGCGGATCTGCCAGCTGACGACGTGGTCGGACCCGGGTTCGAGCACCACCAGATCGGTGCCGGAGGCGAGCGCGTTCGGCGGGCAGGTCATGGGCTCCACGGCGAGGCCGGCGCGGTGGCTCGCACCGGGCCAGTCCGACGTGCACACCTGCACCCACGGCGTCGCCTCGCCGAAGGTGACGCGCGCGCCGTTCCCGTCTGCGTCCGTGACGGTCACGTGGGCTTCGCCCCGATCGAAGTGCACGCCGGTGAACGCGTTGTCCATCTGCGCGTCGTCGACCGGCCGGCGGGTGCGGAAGTCGTGCGCCGCCGGGACGTCGACCAGCTCGGTCGGCAGCAGCCGGCCGTCCACCTGGAGCTCACGGTCCGCCGGCACGTGCAGCACCCATTCGTCGACCGACCCGCCCGGCGCGACGAGGTACGGGTGGATCGCGCAGCCGTACGGCGCAGGTTCGGGACCGGCGTTCGACGCAGTCAGCTCCGCGGACAGGCCCCGTTCCTCGTCGAGCGACCAGCGCATCGTGAGGTCGAGCTGGAAGGGGTAGCCGGGCTGCGGCCACAGCGTGGTGGTGAGGGTGACCGCGTCGTCGGTGTGCTCGACGGTCCTCCACTCGGACCACGCGACGAGACCGTGCATGGCATGGCCACGCTCGGGCTCGGTGAGCGCGAGCTGCTCCTGCTGGCCCTGCCACGTCCACCGGCCGTCGCCGACCCGGTTCGGCCACGGCGCCAGCACCGCGCCGCGGAAGGCGGGCCGCAGCTCGTCGTCGCCGAAGGGCAGCACCAGGTCACGGTCGTTCCAGCGCAACGACTGGAGGGTCGCGCCGACCGAGCGCACCACCGCCGAGTAGGGGCCGGCCCGGAGGGCGTGGCGGGCGCCCGATGGACTCGTCACGACGGTCTACATGTTAGCGCTACCATGGCAGCGTGGACGAGGTGGTGGTGGGCGTCGATCTCGGGACGCTCTCGGCTCGCGCGGTGGTGGTGCGGGTCGCCGACGGCGAGGAGCTCGGCACTGCGGTGGCACCGTACCGGCACGGCGTGATGGACACCGTCCTCGCCGCGACCGGCGCGCCGCTGCCACCGGACTGGGCGCTGCAGGTGCCGGCCGACTACGTCGAGTCGCTCGGCGACGCGGTGCGCGGCGCGGTCACGGCGGCAGGCGTCGCGCCCGCACAGGTCGTCGGCATCGGCACCGACTTCACCGCGTGCACGGTGCTCCCGGTGCTGGCCGACGGCACGCCGCTGTGCGAGCTGCCCGAGTACGTCGACCGACCCCACGCCTACGTGAAGCTCTGGAAGCACCACGCCGCACAGGGCCAGGCCGACCGGTTGAACGCGCGGGCCCACGAGCGGGGCGAGCCGTGGATCGGCCGCTACGGCGGGAAGCTGTCGTCGGAGTGGGAGCTGGCCAAGGGTCTGCAGCTGCTCGAGGAGGATCCCGAGCTCTACGCCCGCACGGATCACTGGGTCGAGGCAGCGGACTGGATCGTCTGGCAGCTCTGCGGCACGTACGTGCGCAACGAGTGCACCGCCGGGTTCAAGGCGGCGCGGCAGGACGGCGCCTACCCGTCGGTCGACTACTTCTCGTCGCTCCACCTCGAGTTCGGCCGCTTCGCGCTCGACAAGCTCGCCGGCCCGATCGCACCGCTCGGGGCTCGCGCCGGTCTGCTCACCGAGGACGCCGCAGCCCGCACCGGGCTGCCGGCCGGCATCGCGGTGAGCGTCGGCAACGTCGATGCGCACGTGACCGCGCCCGCCGCGCGGGCCGTCGAGGCCGGCCAGATGGTCGCGATCATGGGCACGTCGACCTGCCACGTGATGATGGCCGATGAGGTGCGGGAGATCCCGGGCATGTGCGGGGTGGTCGACGGCGGCATCGTGCCCGGCCTGTGGGGGTTCGAAGCCGGACAGAGCGGCGTCGGCGACATCTTCGGGTGGTTCGTGGACCGTGCGGCCGGCGGATCGTCCCACGAGGAGCTGAGCGAGCTGGCCGCGGCGCAGCCGGTGGGGGCGCACGGCCTCGTCGCCCTCGACTGGCACAGCGGCAACCGGTCGGTGCTCGTCGACCACGACCTGTCCGGGCTGATCGTCGGGCTCACGCTCCAGACCAGGCCGGAAGACATCTACCGGGCGCTCGTCGAAGCGACCGCGTTCGGGACGCGGGTGATCGTGGAGGCGTTCGAGTCGGCCGGCGTGCCGGTCCGCGACTTCATCGTGGCCGGCGGCCTGCTGCAGAACGGGTTCGTCATGCAGGTGTACGCCGACGTGCTGCGCCGTCCCCTGCACGTGATCGGATCGGCGCAGGGCCCTGCGCTCGGTTCCGCGCTGCACGCTGCGGTGGCGGCCGGCGCGCACGCGGACATCGTCGCCGCCTCGGCTGCGATGGGGCGCGTGGAGCGCGACGTCTGGAAGCCCGACCCTGGTCGCGCTGACGCGTACGACGCGCTCTTCGCCGTCTACCGACAGCTGCACGACGAGTTCGGGGCGTCCGGCGGTGGGCTCATGCACCGGTTGCGGGCCATCCGCAAGGAGGCGCTCGACCGGTGACGACGCTCGAGGATCTCCGCCGGGAGCTCGCCGACCTCCACGCCGAGCTGGTGCGGGCCGGCCTGGTCGTGTGGACCGCCGGCAACGTGTCGGCCCGCGTCCCGGGCACCGACCGGTTCGTGATCAAGCCGAGCGGCGTCTCCTACGACGCGCTGCGCGCGGAGGACATGGTCGTGTGCGACCTCGACGGCCGGGTGGTCAAGGGGGAGCTGACGCCGTCGAGCGACACCGAGTCGCACGCGCACATCTACCGCGAGCTGCCCGAGGTCGGTGGCGTCGCCCACACGCACTCGACCTACGCGGTGGCGTGGGCGGCGCGTGGCGAGGCGGTGCCATGCGTCCTCACCGCGATGGCCGACGAGTTCGGCGGCGAGATCCCGGTCGCCCCGTTCGCCTGCATCGGCGACGACGCGATCGGCAAGGCGGTCGTCGACCTGCTGCGCACGCACCGCAGCCGCGCCGTCCTCCTCCAGAACCACGGGCCGTTCACCGTCGGGGTCGACGCCCGCGCCGCGGTCAAGGCCGCGGTGATGTGCGAGGACGCGTGCCGCACGGTGCACATCGCCCGCCAGCTCGGTGCGCCGCGGGTCATCGACCCGGCCGACGTCGACCGCCTCTACCACCGCTACCAGAACGTGTACGGCCAACGATGACCGCCATGCCTGCGACCGATCCCTTCGACGGCCTCGAGCTGTGGTTCCTCACCGGGAGCCAGGCCCTGTACGGCCCCGAGACGCTCGACCAGGTGGCCGCGCAGTCGGCTGCCGTGGTGGGGCAGCTCGACGCCGCGTCCGACGTACCGGTGCGGATCGTGGCCCGCCCGGTCCTGACCAGCGCGGACGCGATCCGCCGCGCCTGCCTCGACGCCGCCCACGACGACCGGTGCATCGGCGTGATCGCGTGGATGCACACGTTCTCGCCGGCGAAGATGTGGATCGGCGGGCTGCAGGTGCTGGGCAAGCCGCTGCTCCACCTGCACACGCAGGCCAACGAGTCCCTGCCGTGGTCGACCATCGACATGGACTTCATGAACCTGAACCAGGCCGCGCACGGCGACCGGGAGCTCGGGTTCCTGCAGACCCGGATGGGCCTGGAGCGCAAGTCCGTGTTCGGCCACGTGAGCGACCCGGCGGTGCAGGCGTCGGTCGGCCGCTGGGCCCGCGCCGCGGCGGGGCACCACGCGCTGCGCACGCTCTCGCTGGCCCGCTTCGGCGACAACATGCGCGACGTCGCGGTCACCGAGGGCGACAAGGTCGAGGCCGAGATGCGCTTCGGCGTGTCGGTGAACACCTGGGGCGTCAACGACCTCGTCGACGCGGTGGCCGCCGTCCCGGAGCGGCAGGTGAACGAGCTGATCGAGCAGCACCTGGAGGCGTACGACGTGGTCGACGCGCTCCGTCCGGGTGGCGCGCAGCACGAGTCGCTGCGGGTTGCGGCGGCGATCGAGGGCGGGCTGCGGACCTTCCTGGCCGACGGCGGGTTCGGCGCGTTCACGACCAACTTCGAGGATCTCGGCGGGCTGCGGCAGCTGCCCGGCCTCGCGGTGCAGCGGCTGATGGCCGACGGCTACGGCTTCGGCGGCGAGGGCGACTGGAAGACCTCGGCTCTGCTGCGCGCGCTCAAGGTGATGGGAGCCGGCCTCCCAGGCGGCACCTCCTTCATGGAGGACTACACGTACCACCTCGGTCCCGGCGTTCCGAAGACGCTCGGTGCGCACATGCTCGAGGTGTGCCCGTCCATCGCCGCGGACCGGCCGTCGTGCGAGGTGCACCCGCTCGCAATCGGCGACCGCGAGGATCCCGTGCGGCTCGTGTTCGACGCCGCACCGGGGCCTGCGGTCGTCGTCGGCCTGTGCGATCTGGGCAGCCGCTTCCGGCTCGTCGGCGCAGAGGTGGACACGGTCCCACCCGACGAGCCGCTGCCCGCGCTGCCGGTCGCCCGGGCGGTGTGGACCTCGCGCCCGGACCTGCGGATCGCGGCGACGGCCTGGCTTACCGCCGGCGGGCCGCACCACACCGTCTACAGCAGCGCGGTCGACCGCGAGATGCTCGAGGACCTCGCCACCATGGTCGACGTGGAGCTCGTGACGATCGATGCAGCGACGACGGTGGCCGGCTTCCGGGACCGCCTGCGCTGGAACGCGGCCTGGTACCACCTCGCCCAAGGCCTGTAGGACGGGGCGGTGAGCGGACCGCAGCGGCCCCCGGTGCTGGCCGACGTGGCCGAGCGGGCCGGGGTGTCGGCGATGACGGTCTCGCGGGTGCTGAACGGCACGGCCAACGTGGCCGAGGCGACGCGGACCCGGGTGGAGCAGGCGGTGGCCGACCTCGGGTACCGGGCGAACACCGCGGCGCGCACGCTCGCCGGCGGCCGGTCCCGCACGCTCGGTGTCGTCGGCGTGGAGACGCCGTACTACGGGCCGTCGAGCGTCGTGTTCGCGATCGAGGCGGCGGCGCGCGCGAGCGGGCACGCGGTCAGCCTGGTCTCGCTGCAGCGGACCGATGCGGCCGAGATGCGGGCCGCGCTCGATCGCCTGCGGCTCGCGCACGCCGACGGCGTGGTCGTCCTCGCGCCGATCAGCGCGGCGGTCGACGCGGTCGCCGACCTCCCGCCCGACGTGCCGCACGTGATCGCGTCCGCCGACCCCACCGCCGGGCTGGCGACGGTCGCCATCGACCAGGCCGCCGGCGCCCGCCTGGCGACGCGGCACCTGCTCGACCTCGGCCACCGCACGGTCCACCACGTCCGCGGTCCCCGGAGCTGGATCGACGCCGGTGCACGCGCGTCGGCCTGGCGACGCGAGCTGCGGGATGCCGGCCGTCCGGTCGGGCACTGCGTCACCGGCGACTGGTCACCGCACTCGGGCTACGAGGCCGGGCGGCGCCTGGCCGCTGACCCCGACGTCACCGCGGTGTTCGCGGCCAACGACCAGATGGCCCTCGGGGTGCTGCGGGCGCTGCACGAGGCCGGACGGAAGGTGCCCGACGATGTCAGCGTGGTCGGCTTCGACGACACGCCCGAGTCCGCCTACTACGAGCCGCCGCTCACGACCGTCCGCCAGGATCTGCGCGAGGTCGGCCGCCGCAGCGTCGAGCTGGTGCTCGCGATCATCGCCGGCGACGCCGCCGAGCAGCACGCCTCCGTCGCCCCCGAGCTCGTCGTCCGGGGGAGCACCGCCCCGCCCCCGTAGCTCGCCCCACCCCAAGTCCGAAATTGGCCGGGTTGGCCGCGCATGGCGCGGCGAACGTGGCCAATTTCGAGATGGGGGTGCCTCAGCGGGGGAGGCCGAGGACCCGCTCGGCGATGATGTTGCGCTGGATCTCCGAGGTGCCGCCGGCGATCGTGCCGGCGAAGCTGCGCAGGTAGAGCTCGAACCAGCTGACGTTGTAGGCGTCGAACTCGAACGGATTGAACGGCGCGGCCAGCACCTCGTCGTCGAGGGCCAGCGGTCCGAGCGCCTCGATCGCGTTCCCGACCGCTCGCTGCACTGCCTCCGAGCTGAACAGCTTCAGGATCGAGAGCGCGTTGGACTCGACGCCCCGCTGGGCCTGGGCCAGTGTGCGGTAGCCGAGCAGCTTCACCGCCTGCGCGTCGATCGCCGCGGTGGCGAACCAGTCACGGACGCGCGGGTCCTCGCCGAGCGGGGAGGAGATCGCGACCGCCCGGAACGATTCGACGAAGTCGTCGAGCCGCTGCGAGTAGCCGAGCCAGAGCATCGCCCGCTCGTGGCCGAGCGAGCCGTTGGCGACCCGCCACCCGCCGTGCAGCTCGCCGAGCAGGTTCTCGGCCGGGACGAGCACGTCGTCGAAGAAGACCTCGTTGAAGTCGAGGTCGTCGCGCCCGGTGATCGAACCGAAGGGCCGGCGGGTGACGCCCGGGGTGTCGGTCGGGATGATGAGCGTGCTGATGCCCTTGTGCTTCGGCGCGTCGGGATCGGTGCGGACGAAGGCCAGGATCACGTCCGCGTCGTGCGCGCCCGACGTCCACACCTTCTGGCCGTTCACGACGAAGTGGTCGCCGTCGAGCACCGCCCGGGTGCGCAGGCCGGCCAGGTCGGACCCTGCGTTCGGCTCGCTCATGCCGAGGGCGGCGGTCATGTCGCCCCGCAGGATCGGGATCGCCCAGCGCTCCTTCTGCTCGTCCGTGCCGAAGCTGACGATCGACGGGGCGATGATGCTCAGCCCCTGCGGGTTGAAGCCGGCGACGATGTGGCGGCGGGTGAGCTCCTCCTGGTGCACGAACTGCTCGAGCAGGCCGGCATCGCGACCGCCGAACGCCGGGGGGTTGCCAGGTACGACCCAGCCGGCGTCGAACAGCTGCTGCTGCCAGCGGCGGGCCCACGGCGGCGGACCGGCGGTGGAGGTGGGGCGGACGTTCGTCGCCTCTTCCTCGTCGGGCACGTGCGCGTCGAGCCACGCCGCGAACTCGCTCCGGAACGCCTCCGTGGCCTCGTCGAAGGTGGCCTGCACCGACCAGGCGGCGTCCCTCGCGTCGACGACGTGGCTCGCCACCCGGGCGCGGTGCTCGGCCGCGCCGCCGAACAGCAGCTCCGCGACCTTCGCCCGGCGGAGGTAGAGGTGGAGGTCGTTCTCCCAGGTGAACCCGATGCCGCCGAACAGCTGGATGCCGTGCTGGAACACGATGTGCTGCGCGTCGCCTGCTGCGGCCTTGGCCATGGCTGCGGCCAGCGGGCGCTGCTGGTCGTCGTCCACGACGCGTGACGCATAGGTGCCGAGGGCTCGGGCCCGCTCGACCGCAACGAACATGTCGACGATCTTGTGCTTCACCGCCTGGAACGAGCCGATGGGCACGCCGAACTGCTCGCGCTCCCGGACGTACTCGATCGTCATGTCCAGGCCGCGCTGGCAGGCGCCGACCGCGGTCATGGCCAGGCCCACGACCGCCTCGTCCAACGCCCGGTCGAGCCCGCCCTGGGGGTCGGGACCGGCCAGCCGTCGGTCGTCGTCCAGCACCACGCCGGTGAGGTCGACGTCGGCCACGTGCAGCGCGTCGTCGAAGGCGCGCGTCCGCCGGGCCTGCACCGATGCGGCCGGCACCACGAACACCTCGGTGCCGCGGTCGGTGGGGGCCGGCACCGCGATCTCGTCGACCCGGTCGCCGTCGACGACGAAGGACGCCGCACCGCTCAGTCGCCAGCAGTCGCCGTCGCGGTGCGCCTCGATCGCGTGCGACAGCGCGACCGTGCCGGAGCGGCCCTCGGTCGCGACGGCTCCGAGGAAGCGTCGCTGCTGCTCTTCGTCACCGCACGCGGCGACCACCGGCGCGAACTGGGTGGTGGTGGCCAGGAACGGCGTCGGGTCGCCGACGTAGCCGAGCTGCTCGACCACGATGCCGAGCTCGACCGCCGATGCGCCCACCCCGCCGAACGCCTCGGCGATCGCGAGGCCCGGCCAGTCGAGCGCGCACAGCGTCCGCCAGAGGTCGGCTGGGTCGTGACCCTCGTCGACCACCGAGCGCAGGTAGGTCGACGGGCACTCCTTGGACAGCACCTCCGCCGCGGCCGACCGGAGCTCGAGCTGGCCCTCGTCGAAGTCGAACTCCACCGCTGCCGCTCCTGGATCGTGTGTCCGCGCCCGTGCCGAGAACGGCGTTATCGAATCACGCGAGCTACCCTCTTGCAACATGCAGGCGCTCGACGGCATCCGTGTCCTCGACATCGGCACCTACATCGGTGGACCGTTCTGCGCCACGGTGCTCGGGGAGTTCGGCGCCGACGTCATCAAGGTCGAGCGGCCCGGCGTCGGCGACCACCTGCGCCGCTTCGGCACCGAGACCGACTGCGGCGACACGCTGGTGTGGCTGAGCGAGAGCCGCAACAAGCGCTCGGTCACGATCGACCTCTCGACCGAGCGGGGGATCGAGCTGCTCAAGGAGCTCGTGGCCGACGTCGACGTCGTGATCGAGAACTACCGGCCCGGCGTGCTCGAGCGCTGGGGCCTCGCCTACGAGGCGATGCAGGAGCTCAATCCACGCGTGATCCTCGTGCGGGTGTCGGCCTACGGGCAGACCGGGCCGTACAGCCACCTACCCGGCTTCGCCCGCATCGCGCACGGCTTCTCGGGCCTCGCCTACCTGGCCGGCGAACCCGACGGCCCGCCGGTCACCCCCGGCTCCACGTCGCTGGCCGACTACGTGACCGGCCTCTACGGCGCGCTCGGCGTGCTGCTCGCACTGCGGGTGCGCGAGACCACCGGCACCGGCCAGGTCGTCGACCTCACGCTCTACGAGACGATCTTCCGCATGCTCGACGAGCTGGCGCCGGCGTACCAGCAGTTCGGCTACGTGCGGGAGCGGATGGGGGCCGACACGGTCAACGTCATCCCGCACAGCCACTACCGCACCCGGGACGACCACTGGGTCGCGATCGCCTGCTCGAACGACGACATGTTCGCCCGGCTCGCCCGCGCCATGGAGCGCCCGGAGCTGGCCGACGACGACCGCTTCGGCCGCAAGGCGACCCGGCTCGCCGCTCGCGATCAGGTCAACGCGATCGTCGCGGAGTGGATCGGTTCCCTGCCGCGCGACGAGGTGCTCGAGCGCTGCCGCGCGGCCGAGGTGCCGATCGGTCCGCTCAACTCGATCGCGGACATCTTCGAAGACCCGCAGTACCAGCACCGCGAGACGGTGGTGACGAAGGACTCGCGCATCGGTCCGCTGGCGATCCCCGGCACGGTACCGGCGCTGTCGGAGACGCCGGGGGAGATCCGCTGGCTCGGCCCCGCGCTCGGCGCCGACACCGACGACGTGCTCGGTCAGCTGCTCGGACGCACCGCGGAGCAGATCGCCGAGCTCCGCGCCGACGGCGTCATCTGATCGAAGGCAATACCGGTCGGGATCCGACCGGTATTGCCTTCAGAAGCTCTCGTACTCGACGGTGACCGTGGCGCCGTGGGGGACGGCCTGGCAGGTGAGCACCCAACCCTCCTCTACCTCTTCGGGCGTGAGCGCGTTGTTCGTGCGCATCGTGGCGGTGCCCTCCTGCAGCAGGCCCATGCAGGTTGCGCAGTTGCCGGCCTCGCAGGAGAACGGCGGCTGCAGGCCGCCGCGCCGCGCGGTCTGCAGGAGCGTGTCGCCCGGCTGGTAAACGATCTCGGTCGACTGGCCCTTGAGGATGACGGTGACCTGTGACGGCACGTCGGCGTCGGCGTCGGCGCCCTCGCCACCAGCGGCATCCGCCGGCGCGGACAGGTCCGCCGGGAGGCCGTCGTTGACGAACCGCTCGATCAGGATCTGGTCGACGTGCACGCCGACGCCCAGCAACGTCCGCTCGACCAGGTCCATGAACGGTCCGGGCCCGCAGATGTAGATGTCGCTGTCGATGCTGCCCGAGGCGAACGCCTCGACCATGGCCGGCTCGAGGAACCCGCCGTCGCTGTCGAAGTGGTGCCGGACCTCGAGCCGGCCCGGGTGCTCCCGCTGCAGCCGGTCGAGCTCCGCGTCGAAGATGACCGACCCTCGGTCGCGGTTCGCGTACAGCAGCCGCACCGGCCGCTGGGTGGTGGTCAGCAGGCTCTTCGCCACCGAGATGATCGGCGTGACCCCGCTCCCGCCGCAGAACGCGAGCACCGGCCGGTCGTTGTCCCGCACGCAGAACACGCCGGCCGGTCGGGTCAGCTCGAGCACGTCGCCCTCGGCCACGTGGTCGTTGAACCAGTTCGACACGCGGCCGCCAGCGACCCGCTTCACGGTCACCGTGAGGTCGTCATCGACCTCGGGCGCGCTGGACATCGAGTACGACCGCAGCAGCTCGTCGCCGTCCAGGTGGACCCGGAACGTGCAGAACTGCCCGGCCCGGTAGCGGAACGCGTCCGCGAGGTCGGCCGGCACGTCGAGCACGTAGGACCGCGCGTCGTCGGTCTCGTCGACGACCCGCTTCACCCCGAGGGCGTGGTAGCCGTGCGCCCGGCGAACGTCCTCCTGGGCCATGTCGTTCAGGGCGCCGGCCTCAGCGGTTGAGGAGCAGGTTCGCGATCGCGGTGGCGTCCGGGAACGAGCCGGTGATCCCGGAGCTCATGTAGCCGGCGTCGGAGATCAGCGTGATCCCGTTGATCGCGGCGGCCGCGTCGCTGCAGAGGAACAGCAGCGGGTACGCCTGCTCGAGCGGGGTCGACGGCTCGATGCCGGTCTCGCCGCGGTAGTCGGTGCCGAACCCGAGCCACATGTCGGCGTTGGCCTGCGCCAGCGGCGTGTCGGTCGGGCCGGGGCAGATCGCGTTGATGCGGATGCCCTGCTTCAGCATCGGGAACGCCTGGCTCGACACGTACGCGCAGATCGCCTGCTTGGTCGACATGTAGTCGGCCTTGCCGTGGTCCACGAGCCACTTGGTGCCCGAGTCGAAGTCCGGCGTCGCCAGCAGCTCCTTCAGCTCGTCGAGGTTCGCCTCCCAGCCGAGGCCGGCGGCCGACGAGATGAACCCGATGGCGCTGCCGCGGG
The DNA here is from genome assembly GCA_019247975.1 of Acidimicrobiia bacterium. GTDB lineage: Bacteria > Actinomycetota > Acidimicrobiia > Acidimicrobiales > Iamiaceae > JAFBAD01. The sequence continues at coordinate 46 of JAFBAD010000156.1, read as the reverse complement.
GCAGGTTGCCGGCCGCGATCATGCGGTCGATCAGGTGGCGGTGGCC
>JAFBAD010000114.1 GCA_019247975.1 Acidimicrobiia bacterium | reverse complement strand
GCTTTGCGCAGGTCGGCGGTGCCGAGGTTGGACGTCATGATCAGCACGGTGTTCTTGAAGTCGACCGACCGGCCCTGCGAGTCGGTGAGGCGGCCGTCTTCGAGGATCTGCAGCAGCGTGTTGAAGACGTCGGGGTGGGCCTTCTCGATCTCGTCGAACAGCACGACCGAGAACGGCTTGCGGCGCACGGCCTCGGTGAGCTGGCCGCCCTCTTCGTAGCCGACGTAACCCGGAGGCGAGCCGACCAGACGCGAGACGGTGTGCTTCTCCATGTACTCGGACATGTCGAGCTGGATGAGCGCACCCTCGTCGCCGAACAGGAACTCGGCGAGGGTGCGGGCCAGCTCGGTCTTCCCGACGCCCGTGGGGCCGAGGAAGATGAACGAGCCACTGGGGCGCTTGGGATCCTTGAGACCGGCGCGCGTGCGGCGCACGGCACGGGAGAGGGCCTTGATGGCGTCCTCCTGGCCGATGACCCGCTTGTGCAGCTCGTCTTCCATCTGGAGGAGCTTGGCGGTCTCCTCTTCGGTGAGCTTGTAGACGGGGATGCCGGTCCAGTTGGCGAGGACCTCGGCGATCACTTCCTCGTCGACGATCTCGAACAGGTCGCCACCGGTGGAGCGCAGCTCGGCCTCCTTGGCCAGCTTGCGCTCGGACTTCTCCTTCTCTTGATCCGACAGCTGCTTGGCCAGCTCGAAGTTCTGCCGGTCGAGCGCCGCTTCCTTCTCGGCGCGGATGCGGGAGATCTCCTCCTCCAGCGCCTTGAAGTCGGGCGGGGTCGACATGCGACGAATGCGCAGGCGCGAGCCCGCCTCGTCGATGAGGTCGATGGCCTTGTCGGGCAGGAAGCGGTCGGAGATGTAGCGGTCGGCCAGGTTGGCGGCCGCCACGAGCGCCTGATCGGTGATGGTGACGCTGTGGTGGGCCTCGTAGCGATCGCGCAGGCCCTTGAGGATCTCGATGGTGTGGGCCAGCGACGGCTCTTCCACCTTGATGGGCTGGAACCGGCGCTCGAGGGCGGCGTCTTTCTCGAGGTGCTTGCGGTACTCGTCGGGCGTGGTGGCGCCGATGGTCTGCAGCTCACCGCGAGCGAGCATGGGCTTGAGGATCGACGCCGCGTCGATGGCACCCTCGGCGGCGCCCGCGCCCACGAGGGTGTGGAGCTCGTCGATGAACAGGATGATGTCGCCGCGCGTGCGAATCTCCTTCAGCACCTTCTTGAGGCGCTCCTCGAAGTCGCCGCGGTAGCGGGAGCCCGCCACCAGCGCGCCGAGGTCGAGGGTGTAGAGCTGCTTGCCCTTGAGCGTCTCGGGCACGTCGTTGTTGACGATGCGCTGCGAGAGGCCCTCGACGATGGCGGTCTTGCCGACGCCGGGCTCGCCGATGAGGACGGGGTTGTTCTTGGTGCGGCGCGAGAGGACCTGCATGACGCGCTCGATCTCGCGGTCGCGACCGATGACGGGGTCGAGCTTCTTCTCGCGGGCGAGGGTGGTGAGGTTGCGGCCGAACTGGTCGAGCACGGGCGAGCCCGACGGGGTCTCCTGCCCGCCGGCGCCGGTGCCGGCCGCCGCACCTTCCTTGCCACCGGCGTAGCCGGACAGCAGCTGGATGACCTGCTGGCGCACGCGGCTGAGGTCGGCGCCGAGGCTCACCAGAACCTGGGCTGCCACACCTTCGCCCTCGCGCACCAGACCGAGGAGCATGTGCTCGGTGCCGATGTAGTTGTGACCGAGCTGCAGCGCTTCGCGCAGGGACAGCTCGAGGACCTTCTTGGCCCGCGGTGTGAAGGGCGGGGAACCCGTGGTGGACGACCCGGCGGGGCCGATCGTCTCCTCCACCTTCTCCCGCACCGCCTCGAGGGAAATACCGAGCGACTCGAGGGCCTTGGCGGCCACGCCCTCACCCTCGTGGATGAGCCCGAGGAGGATGTGCTCGGTGCCGATGAAGTTGTGATTCAGGAGACGCGCTTCCTCCTGCGCCAACACGAGGACTCGGCGAGCCCGGTCTGTGAACCGTTCGAACATCGTTCCTCAGTCTACTCAGGGCCGATCGTTCCGGGGACTCCCCGGGTTGTTGTCTGATCGACCGCTTGGCCTACGCTCCTTAGCCTGTGGTCAACCTCCTGGAGGCGCTCAACCTTCCCCATCTCGATGAAGATCTTGCCCGAGTCGAGAGTGCGCTACGCAGGGCGGTAACCGCCGAGGACCCCTTCCTCACCGAGGTCGCCGGGCACCTCGTGCAAGCTGGCGGCAAGCGCCTGCGGCCGGCATTGGTGCTGGCCAGCGCCCTGACCGCGGTGCCCGAGGTCACAGAGGCTGGCGACAAGGCCGTCTTCGACCGCGCCGTCCTCGGCGGCGTCTCCGTCGAATTGGTGCATCTCGGGTCGCTTTACCACGACGACGTCATGGACGAGGCCGAGGTTCGCCGGGGCGTGCAGAGCGTCAACGCCCGGTGGGGCAACCTCGTTGCCATCCTCGCCGGTGACTTCCTGCTCGCCCGCGCGTCGGAGATTGCGGCGGGGCTCGGCACCGAGGTCGCGGCACTGCTCGCGGCCACGATTTCCCGCCTGTGCGAGGGCCAGATCGGCGAACTGCAGTCCGCCTACAACGTCGACCGCACCGAGGACGCGTACCTGGCCGCCATCGCCGGCACGACAGCGGCCCTGATGAGCACCTCATGCC
>JAFBAD010000101.1 GCA_019247975.1 Acidimicrobiia bacterium | reverse complement strand
CCGGGAAGGTCAGCTGCGGACGCGTGACCGCCAGTCGTCCAGCAGGTCGGTCAGCGTGCGGCTCAGGGGGATCTCGGGTTGCCAGCCGGTCGCCTTGGTGAGGCGGGTGTGGTCGCCGCGCAGGACCGGCACGTCGACCGGGCGGAGCAGCTCGGGGTCGCTCTCGAAGCGCATCGGGTGGCTGGCCATCGCCAGCAGGTCGTCGGCCAGCTCCTGCACGGCGACGTCGTGCCCGCTGCACACGTTGTAGACCTCGCCCGGCTCGCCGTGCTCCATGAGCAGGCGGTAGGCCCGCACCACGTCGCGCACGTCGGTGAAGTCGCGACGGGCCGACAGGTTGCCGATCGTGATCACGTCGCCGCCCTCGACCTCGTTGCGGGCGATGCGTGACGCGAGCGCCGGGGCCACGAACTTGTCGGTCTGGCCCGGTCCGAGGTGGTTGAACGCTCGCACCCGCAGCACCGGCAGCCGGCGGCCGAGCCACGCCTGGAAGGCGAGGAAGTCGGCGGCCACCTTCGACGCCGCGTAGGGGCTGGCCGGCCGCAGCGGCGAGTCCTCGGTGAGCGGCAGCTCGACCTCGGACACCGCGCCGTAGACGTCGGCGCTCGACACGGCCAGGACCCGCTCCACGCCGACGTCGGTGGCGGCCTGCAGCACGTTGAGCGTGCCCTCCGCGTTGGCCCGGAAGGCCTCCACCGGTGCGTGCCAGGAACCGCCCACGTCGGCCCAACCGGCCAAGTGGTAGATGACCTCCGGCCGCACCCGGCCGACGAGGTCGACGGTGGCCGCGGCGTCGGTGATGTCGAGGACCTCGCCGTCGGGCAGGGGCGCCCGATCGCAGGTCACGACCTCGTCGCCGGCGGCGGCGAGGTGGGCCACGAGGTGGTGACCGACGAAGCCGCTCCCGCCGGTGACCAGCGCCCTCAACGGGCGGGGACGGGGGTCGAGAGCCTCACGTGCGGCGATGGTAGACGGGGTGGGCGGTCGCCCAGCCACTACCGTCTGCACCGGTATGGGCACGCGCGTGTCGGTGCTGATGCCGGCGTACAACGAGGCCGAGAACCTGGCCGAGCTCGTTCCGCAGGTCGCGTCCGTGCTCGACCGCACCGGCGAGAGCTACGAGATCGTCGTCGTCGACGACGGGTCGACCGACGGCACCCGCACGCTCATGCAGGGCCTGCGCAGCGCCACGGTCCGCTACATCCGGCTGCGCCGCAACGCCGGGAAGTCCGCCGGCCTCAGCCTCGGCCTCGAGCACGTGCGGGGCGAGTACGTCGTCCTGATGGACGCCGACGGCCAGGACGACCCCGAGGAGGTGCCCCGCCTCCTCGAGCACCTCGAGGCCGAGCACCTCGACTGCGTCACGGGGCGCCGGGCGGTGCGCAACGACCGGTTCGTCAAGCGGACGACGTCGAAGCTCTACAACGGCGTGACGGCCAAGGTCACCGGCGTGCCGGGGAAGGACTTCAACAGCGGCCTCAAGGCGATGACCCGTGAGCTGGCCGACTCGCTCGAGATGTACGGCGAGCTGCACCGCTACATCCCGGTCCTCGCGGTGTGGAACGGGTTCCGGGTCGGCGAGCTCGACGTGGAGCACCACGAGCGGCGGCACGGCGCGTCGAAGTTCGGCCGGGCCCGCTTCTGGCGCGGCTTCCTCGACCTCGTCACCGTCAAGTTCCTCACCACGTACACGGCGCGGCCGTTCCACCTGTTCGGCGGCATCGGTGTGGCGATCGGCTTCGTCGGCAGCCTGCTGCTCGCGTGGATGGGCATCTCGAAGATCGCAGGGCACGACATCGGCACCCGTCCCGCGCTGCAGCTCGGCGTGCTGCTCGTCGTCGTGGCCGTGCAGATGGTGTCGCTCGGCCTCCTCGGCGAGCTGATGGTCAACCTGCGGCGCCGTCGCAACCTCGACGCGAGCGCCGACGGCGACCTGCAGTGAGCGGGCGCGCCCCGATCGGTCTCGCACCGGGCGCGCCGGAGGCGGCCGCCGGCCAGGACGAGAAGAAGTACTCGACCGGCAACCCGGTCGTGCAGCGCCTGCTCGCGCGCTGGATGACCAAGCTGCGTCGGGTGATCGGCCCGATCGACGGCACGGTCGTCGACGTCGGTGTGGGCGAAGGCCTGTCGCTCGAGCGCTTCGGCAACGGGCACCATGCCGTCGGCCTCGAGTACCGGCTCGACAAGCTGCGGCTCGCGCGTGAGCGGCTCCCGAAGCTCGCGGGCGCGGTGGCCGACGCCGGCATGTTGCCGCTGGCCGACGGGTCGGCCGACCTCGTCACCAGCATCGAGCTGCTCGAGCACCTCGAGCCGTTCGATCCCGCGGTCGAGGAGCTGGCCCGCATCACGGGCGGTCGCCTGGTCGTGTCGGTGCCTTGGGAGCCCTGGTTCCGCATCGGCAACCTGGGTCGCGGCAAGAACCTGCAGCGGTTGGGCAACGACCCCGAGCACGTGCAGGCGTTCAACCCGCGACGGCTGCA
>JAFBAD010000060.1 GCA_019247975.1 Acidimicrobiia bacterium | reverse complement strand
GTGTCCGGAGCGGGTCTCGGCGCCAGGGGCACGCGGTGGAGGCTGCCTGCACCGGCATCGGAGGTGCCGGGCGCAGGCGCAGGGCCATGCTGCACCCACATCACCTCGTCCCAGCCCACCCGCTCGAGCGGGGCGTCGATGCCGTGCCGGGCGCGGTGGTCGGCGACCGCGCGCGCGATGTCGGAGCTCTCGCCGTCCGTGTCGACGATCACGACACCACCCTCGACGACCTTCGGCGCGTAGGCGTCGAGCAGGTCGCCGACCGCATCGCCTGCCCCCGAGCCGATGCGGAGCAGCGCGAGCTCGCCGACCGCGTCGGCCTGGGTCACGATGCCCGACCACTCGCCCTGCAGGAAGCGCACGCGGTCATCGAGCAGATCGAACCGCTCGAAGAACTGGCGCACCTGGTTGATGTCCGGCTCGAGGTCGAGCATCTCCGCGACCGTCGTCGGCGCCACGTCGGGTGTGTTCGTCCGGAACGGGTCGGCCACCCAGACCGTGCGGTCCGGGACGTCGTAGCCCTCGAGGTAGCCCCGCATGAACACGGCGGCTCCCCCTCGTCCCGGCGCGATCTCCGCGAGGTCGCCCGGCACCCCGGTGGCCCGGATGCCGTCGAGGCAGGCCTGCAGGTGCTCGAGCCTGATGCGGCCGATGTCCGCCACGTTCATGAAGGGAACCGTTTCGGGCCCTCGGTCGACGACGTGGCCCGTGCGGTGCGCGGTCTGCACGTCCTCGACCTGTGGCTTGAGGTGCTTCAGCGGATCGCGCAGCGGCTCCGGCGTCGGCAGCTTGCCGTTCACCGCAGTCGATGCGATGTAGGCCAGCCGCACCTCGTGCTCGATCGTGTGGTCACCGAGCAACGCGCCCTTGAGGAGGTCGACGTAGCGCCGTCCGCCGTTCTCGAGCTTGCGGCTGCGGCTGTACCAGACCTCCTGCTCGAAGGCAGCGGCGTCGAGGCGGATCCGCTCGGACAGCTCCAGCAGCTCGCGTCGACCCTCGGCCGACTCGAGCCGGTCGAGGAGGGCCGCGAGCTCAGGTCGCTCTGCGAGGCGTTGCTCCTCGACGACGACGGCGAGGCCGAAGTAGATCGGTACGAGCACGCGTCGCACCGGCCGATCGTGGGCGGCGACCCAGTCATCGAGCGCGGTCATCACACCGTTGCGCTTGCCCCCTTCCACGAGGGCGTTCGCCAGCTCGCGGTTGAAACCGCCGCGCGGGTGGAGCTTCTTCTTGCCGATCTGGATGCCCAGCCGGTCGTACGGCTGGCGGAACTCCTTGGGGATGCGGCTCGGCTCGTAGTACAGGTCCCGCCGGCCGTAGGGCCACAGCACGTCGTGCAGGATCATCACGGGTGCCGGTCGCCCCGCGGCGCGGGCCACCTCGCTCAGCATCTGGAGCTCGCGGTGGACCGTGTACCAGTTGTGGTCGCCGTCGATGAGCGCGGCGTCCATCGCCGGGAGCGACGGCAGCACGTTGTGGCTGGTGTCCCGGTGGAACACGTACTGGCCGGGGAAGGCGGCCTCGTGCTCAGCGGGATCGAACGCGGGCAACGGGTCGATGACGTGGAGCTCGGTGTCGGGACCGAGGTGCTCGAGCATGAGCACCGTGTTCTCGCCCCGCAGGGCCCCGATCTCCACGATCCGCCGCGCGCCCGCCGCGTCGAGCACGGGCGCGATCACGGTGTCCCAGAAGGGGAACATGTCCGCTTGCCTCCGTTCCGCGCGCGGCTGGCCACGCTACCAGCGCTCTCCGGGTGGGCCGCTTCAGGCGTCCATGTCGATGCACCAGATGTAGCCGCCGTCCGCGACGACGGCGTCGGTGGTGGTGGGGCAGTCGTCCGGGGTGCTCCCGACGTCGACGATCCGGCCGTCGTGCGGTCCGTCGCAGCGGACCGGAGCGGGCTCGTCGGCGCCCTGGACGCACGAGCCGACGCCCCAGGTCGTCGGGACACCCTTCGCCGGGGTGCGGGCGGTCGCGGCGGCCACCACGCCGACGGTGGCGCCGAAGATGGCGAGCGCGAGGAGGACGTACGGCCACTTCCGCCGGCGGGGACGGTCTCGCGCGTACGACGCGGGCGGTCGGGCCGGCACGGGCGGCTTCGGGTACGGCGTCGGCGACGGCGACGGCTCGACCGGCGCCCCGGCCGAGGGCGGCGGAGGCGCGCTCCTGAGCGCGGCGTACGCCTCGTTGATCATCGCCATCCGCCGCTGCAGGCGGGCCAGCTCGGCCGGTGGGGCGCCTGCGTGGACATCGGGGTGGTAGCGCGCCGCGAGCGAGCGGTACGCGGCGGCGATCTCCTCCGACGAGGCGCCGACGTCGACGCCGAGCACGAGGTGCGGGTCTATCGGACCCGCCGCAGGAAGCCGCCCGGGTTGAACGTGAGCCCGTGCTTCTCGAGCTCGCTGTCGGCCACGAACTCGCCGTGGTCGGCGAGCGCCCGCTTCACGCCCTCGGCCGGCCCGGCCCCGAACCCCGGGAAGACCGGGTTGCCGTTGAGGATCGTGTCCTCCATCACCAGGTACGAGCCGACGCCGACGAACCCGCAGTACGCGTCGAACTCGCGCCGCATCCGCTGCGCGCTGCCGCGGGAGCCGAGCACCACCATGCCGTTGGTGGCCCCATCGCCCACGAGGCGCCGCACCTCCGCCACCGTCGCGTCGTCGTGCGGCTGGCCGTCGACGTAGCTGATCCGTGGGTGCTCGGGGAGGTTGTCGCCGTGCTTCGCGTCGACACTGATCACCCGTCCGTGGCCGAGGAGCTCGCACACCGATGCGAGGTACAGGGCGCGGCCGCCGGCGCCGCTCCCGGTCTCGATCACCACGTCGGGCCGGATCCTCGTGAGGATCTCCTGGTAGGTGACGAGGTCCGTCGGCGGGTTCGGTACCCGCTGACCGAGCCACG
>JAFBAD010000163.1 GCA_019247975.1 Acidimicrobiia bacterium | reverse complement strand
GCAGGGCCACGCGACGGCGTGGGCGATGCTCGCGTCGAACGAGCTCGGCATCCCGATCGAGGACATCGAGGTCATCCACGGCGACACCGATCTCATCCCGACCGGCGGCGGCACCATGGGCTCGCGGTCGCTGCAGTCGGGCGGCTCCGCGGTCACCGTGGCGAGCCAGGCCACCGTCGCCGAAGGTCGTGAGGTGGCGGCCCGCCTGCTCGAGGCCGGCGTCGAGGACGTCGTGCTCGACACCGACCGCGGCGTCTTCCACGTGGCCGGCGTACCGACGGTGACGAAGAGCTGGTCCGACGTCGCGGCCGACTCGGGCGACGACGGGCTGATCGTCGCCCGCGACTTCACGATCGACGGGCCGAGCTTCCCCTTCGGCGCGCACATCGCGGTCGTCGACATCGACACCGAGACCGGCGAGGTCCGCCTCGAGCGGCTCATCGCGGTCGACGACGCCGGCCGGATCATCAACCCGCTGCTGGTCGAGGGCCAGCGCCACGGGGGCATCGCGCAGGGCGCCGCGCAGGCGCTGTACGAGCAGATGGTCTACGACGAGGACGGCAACCCGATGACGTCGACCTTCGCCGAGTACGGGATCGTGTCCGCCGCCGAGCTGCCGACCTTCGAGCTCGTCGCGCAGGAGACCCCGACGCCCAACAACCCGCTCGGCGCGAAGGGCATCGGCGAGTCGGGGACCATCGGCTCGACGCCGGCCGTGCACAACGCGGTCATCGACGGGTTGGCCCACCTCGGCGTCCGCCACATCGACATGCCCTGTACGCCCGAGCGGGTCTGGCGGGCGATCACCGACGCAGGGGTTTGACTACAAGTTCAATACAGGTAAGTTCGGGTGATGGCCGACAAGATCACCGCGAACGCCGACGGCAGCCTGAACGTCTCGAACGAGCCGATCATCCCCTTCATCGAAGGTGACGGCACCGGCGTCGACATCTGGCCCGCGGCGAAGCACGTCCTCGACGCGGCGGCGGCCAAGTACGGGCGCACGGTGGCCTGGAAGGAGGTCCTCGCGGGGGAGAAGGCCTTCAACGAGACCGGCGACTGGCTCCCGCAGGAGACCGTCGACACCTTCCAGGAGTACCTGATCGGGATCAAGGGCCCGCTGACGACCCCGATCGGCGGCGGCTTCCGCAGCCTCAACGTCGCCCTGCGCCAGATCCTCGATCTCTACGTGTGCCTCCGCCCGGTGCGCTGGTTCACGGGTGTGCCCTCGCCGGTCAAGCACCCCGAGCTGGTCGACATGGTGATCTTCCGCGAGAACACCGAGGACATCTACGCCGGCCTCGAGGTCGAGAGCGGCACGCCGGATGCGAAGAAGCTCCGTGAGCTGCTGCACGACGCGTTCGGCTGGAACATCCGTGAGGACTCCGGCATCGGCATCAAGCCCGTGTCCGAGACCGGCTCCAAGCGCCTCATCCGGGCCGCGCTGAACTACGCCAAGTCGCACGACCGCAAGAGCGTCACGCTCGTGCACAAGGGCAACATCATGAAGTTCACCGAGGGCGCGTTCCGCAACTGGGGCTACGAGCTGACCCGTGAGGAGTTCTCCGACGTGGCCGTCGGCTGGGACGACTGCAACGGCGAGCCCGGCGACAAGATCCTCGTGAAGGACGCGATCGCCGACATCACCCTCCAGCAGGTGCTCACGCGGCCGGCCGAGTTCGACGTCGTCGCCACGATGAACCTGAACGGCGACTACCTGTCGGACGCGCTCGCGGCGCAGGTCGGCGGCATCGGCATCGCGCCGGGCGCCAACATCAACTACGTCAGCGGCCACGGCATCTTCGAGGCCACCCACGGCACGGCGCCGAAGTACGCGGGCCAGGACAAGGTCAACCCGGGCTCCGTGCTCCTCTCGGGCGTGCTCATGTACGAGCACCTCGGCTGGACCGACGCCGCGGCGGACATCATCAAGGCGCTGGAGGCCACCATCGCCGACAAGGTCGTCACCTACGACTTCGCCCGCCTGATGGACGGGGCCACCGAGGTCAAGTGCTCGGAGTTCGCGAGCGCCATCGTCGACCGCCTGTAGGTCCCGTTCACGCCGCTCCCCGCCGGAGCTGCTCGAGGACGTGGACGCGCTGCGCGGCGAGGCGGCGGGAGCCGAGGTAGCGCGAGCCGAGGACCCGTAGCCGCACCTCGCCGCCGTCGGTCTTGCGGAGGACCGTGCCGCCCAGGCCGTCGGCGAACCCCGCCACCGCTGACCACGGCAGCTTGCGGACGACCAACCGGTTGCGCCAGCGGATCCCTTCGCGGTCGGCGGCGACCATCGCCCACAGGTCGAGGGCGATCGGGGCGGCGACGGCGGCGCCGATGGCCAGGACCGCCAGGAGGGTGCCGAGGCCCCGGGCGGCCGCGACCGAGGCCTTCGACGCCACCGGGATGGCGACGATCAGCAGCACCACCTGGGTGCCGAAGCGGGCGAACGGGGAGCGATCGAACCGCACCGATTCCACGGGCCCGGCGAGAGAACGGCGAGGCGGCTGGCCCGGCAGGTGGTCCACCTGACCATCTTGGTACCGTCATCCCTGACATCGATCCGTCCGGCCCGGGGAGGCACCCAAGGTGACCGATCACGACAAGCTCTACATCGACGGCCAGTGGGTCCCTTCGACGGGCTCCGGCTCGATCGACGTGATCAACGCCAGCACCGAAGAGGTGATGGGCAGCGTCCCTGAAGGGACGGCGGAGGACGTCGATCGCGCCGTCGCCGCGGCCAAGGCCGCCTTCGAGTCGTGGTCGCAGACGTCGACCGCCGAGCGGGGCAAGTTCATCCAGGGCCTCGCCGACGCGCTCGGCGCCCGCAACCAGGAGATCGCCGAGTCGGTCTGCGGCGAGGTCGGCATGCCGATGTTCCTGTCGCAGCTCGTGCAGGCCGGCCTGCCCGCCGCGGTGGCCGGGAGCTACGTCGGCATCCTCGACGAGTTCGCGTTCGAGGAAGAGGTCGGCAACTCGCTCGTCATCAAGGAGCCGATCGGCGTGGTCGGCTGCATCACGCCGTGGAACTACCCGCTGCACCAGGTCGTGGCCAAGGTCGCGCCGGCGCTCGCCGCGGGCTGCACGGTCGTCCTCAAGCCGAGCGAGGTCGCCCCGCTCACCTCGTTCATCCTCGCCGACATCATCGACGGCCTCGGCATGCCGGCCGGCGTGTTCAACCTCGTGACCGGCACCGGTCCCGTTGTCGGTGAGGCGATGGCTGCGCATCCCGACGTCGACATGATCAGCTTCACCGGCTCCACCCGCGCCGGGAAGCGGGTGTCCGAGCTCGCCTCGCAGACGATCAAGCGCGTCGCGCTCGAGCTCGGCGGCAAGTCCGCCAACATCCTGCTCGACGACCTCGAGGGTGAGGAGCTCGACAAGGCGGCCCGCGCCGGCGTCGGCAGCTGCTACCTGAACTCGGGCCAGACGTGCACCGCGTTCACCCGCATGCTCGTGCCCCGCTCGAAGCACGACGAGATCGTCGACATCATCAAGGACGAGGTCGAGAGCGTGTACTCGATCGGCGATCCGTTCGCCGGCGAGGCCCGGCTCGGCCCGGTGATCTCCGACGTCCAGCGCGACCGCGTGCGCAGCTACATCCAGAAGGGCATCGACGAGGGCGCCACGCTGGTGACCGGCGGTCCCGAGCAGCCCGACGACCTGCCGAAGGGCTACTACATCAAGCCGACGGTCTTCGCGAACGTCGACAACTCGATGACGATCGCGCAGGAGGAGATCTTCGGACCGGTCCTGTCGGTGATCCCCTACGAGGACGAAGCCGACGCGGTCCGCATCGCCAACGACACGGTCTACGGCCTGTCCGGCGGCGTCTGGGGCGCGGACAAGGACCGCGCCAAGGGCGTCGCCCGCAAGGTGCGCACCGGTCAGCTCGAGGTGAACGGCGGCGGCTTCAACGCCGTAGCCCCCTTCGGCGGCTACAAGCAGTCGGGCAACGGCCGCGAGCTCGGCAAGTACGGCCTCGAGGAGTTCCTGCAGACCAAGTCCCTGCAGCTCTAGCCAAGACCGTTTTGGTGTGTGGATCTGTCGCGGGAGCGACAGATCCACCGACCAGAACGCTGCGAGGTCAGCGCTCGTCGAGGGTCGTCCAGGCGTCGATCGGCGTGTAGCGGCTGGTGTCCTGGAGGGTCGACCAGGCCCAGGCGGTCGCACCGTTCGTGGTGGTGACGAGCACCCGCTCGTAGTGACCGTGGTCGACGCCCTCGACGAGGTCGAGCTCGGTCAGCAGGTCGTCGAGCACGTCGTCGCGGAGCTCGACCAGTACGCCGGGAACGGTGGTCGCCGCGTCGGCGTCGAACACCGCGGCCGGCCAGCCCTGGCCGGTGTCGAACAGGTGCCCGCGCACCGCGGCGATGCGGTGGCCGGTCGCGTGGAGCTCGAGCAGCGGCCACCGCAACCGACCGGGCATCAGCGTCCCGTAGACGAACACCGCCGCCGGCCCGGTCGTGCTCAGACGGCCGCTCGAGGGTCGGCCCGGAGGTCGTTGCGCTTGGGGTGGCTCTGGCCGCCGTGAGCGCAACAACCTCGCGCGGTCTGGGGTAGATGCGCCGGTGGGCCAAGCTCCGCCACGGTGTCGAGTCTCGCAGCCGGTGACCTCCTGGGTAGGGTGCCCGGGTACCGGAAGTCGCCTCACAGGAGCGCCCTGATGCCCGCAGATCCCGTTCGCGTCGCCGTCACCGGAGCCGCCGGCCAGATCGGGTACAGCCTGCTCTTCCGCATCGCCAGTGGAGCCCTCCTCGGCCCTGATCAGCCGGTCATCCTCCAGATGCTCGAGATCACACCGGCTCTCGGCGCGCTCGACGGCGTGGCGATGGAGCTCGACGACTGCGCGTTCCCGCTGCTGGCCGGCATGGTCAAGACCGACGACGCGGCGAAGGCGTTCGAGGGCGTCAACGTCGCCCTGCTCGTCGGCTCCCGGCCGCGCACGAAGGGCATGGAGCGGGGCGATCTGCTCGAGGCCAACGGCGCGATCTTCACCGCGCAGGGCAAGGCCCTCTCGGACGCGGCGGCCGACGACGTGCGCATCCTCGTGGTCGGCAACCCGGCCAACACCAACGCGCTGATCGCGATGAACAACGCGCCGAACATCGCGCCCGAGCGGTTCACCGCGATGACCCGGCTCGACCACAACCGGGCGATGGCCCAGCTCGCGGCCAAGACCGGCACGACCGTCAACGACATCACCCGCATGACGATCTGGGGCAACCACTCGGCCACCCAGTACCCGGACCTCTTCCACGCCGAGGTCGGCGGCAAGAGCGCAGCCGAGGTCGTCGGCGACCAGGACTGGCTCGAGGGCACCTTCATCCCGACGGTGCAGCAGCGCGGCGCAGCGATCATCGAGGCCCGCGGCGCGTCGAGTGCCGCGTCGGCCGCCAACGCGGCGATCGACCACACCCGCACCTGGCTGACCGGCACCGCCGAGGGCGACTGGGTGTCGATGGCCGTGCCGTCCGATGGCAGCTACGGCGTGGCCGAGGGCCTCATGTCGTCGTTCCCCTGCACCACGTCGAACGGCACGTGGGAGATCGTGCAGGGCCTCGACATCGACGACTTCTCCCGGGGCCGCATCGACGCCAGCGTGAACGAGCTCATCGAGGAGCGCGACACCGTCAAGGGCCTCGGCCTCATCTGACGCACCCAGCCGGTCTGATGGACCGGGAGGCCAGCGGGCGCAGCGCTACTTGAGGAACTTGCTGGTCGTGTTGTCGGCCAGCACCTTCCCTCCGGTCTGGCAGGTCGGGCAGTAGTTGACCGTGTAGGCGCGGTACTCCACCGCCCGCACCTTGTCGCCGCACACCGGGCACGTCTGTCCCTCCCGGTGGTGGACCGCGCCAGGCCGCTCCTTCGACGAGCTCATGTCGTCGCGGCCCCGCTCGTAGGCGAGCGATTCGGCGATGCAGTAGCTCATCGCCTCGGCCAGCCGCTCCTGCTCGTCGGCCGAGAGCTTCGACGCGTTGGCGAACGGCGACAGCTTCGCCCGGTGGCAGATCTCGTTGGCCAGCCGGCGGCCGAGGCCGGCGATCGCGTGCTGGTCCCGCAGGAAGCCGTGCAGCCGGGTCGAGTGCCCGGCCAGCAGACCTCGGAGGGTCTCGAGGTCGACCTGGTCGGCGTCGGGCCCGAGCCCGAGCAGCGGCTCCTGGGTCTCGGGGTCGCCGCTCACGACCCACACGCCCGCCTTGCGCTCGGTCCCGGCCTCGGTGAGCAGCAGCGCCCGACCGTCGCCGAACACCCAGCGCGCGACGCCCCCCCGGGGCTTGAGCGACTGCTTCTCGTCGGGCTTCAGCCGCCCACCCTGCATCAGGTGCACGACGAAGGTCGCGGTGCCGAAGTCGAGCAGCAACTGCTTGCCCCGCCGGCCGACGAAGACGAGCTCGTGGTCGACCGCGACCTCGGGCGCGGGCACAGCCGTCTTCAGCGCGGTGAACGTGATCGGTCGGAACTTGGCGAGCGGCGTGCCCGCGTACTCCTTGTCGAGCCGCTCGGCGTGGGCCTGGACCTCGGGGAGCTCGGGCATCAGAACTCGGTCCCGGCCCGCACGGCCTCGAACACGTCCTCGACGCCGTCGAAGGTGTCCTGGTGCTCCATGAGCAGCGACACGTCGCCGCCGACAGTGAGCTGGCCGATCATGAACGCGGTCTGCGCCGACAGCTCGCCCCGGGCGATCGCCGCCGCGGTCGCGTACGTCTGGTTGAAGGTGACGTCGGGTTCCGAGGCGCTGCCCGGGCGGACCCGCACGTGGCCGTCGTCGACCACCACGTGCCAGACCGCGTCGCCGTCGGGGCCACCGGTCACGGTCTGCTCGACCACCAGCGACACATCGGCGCGCACCTGCTGCAGCGCCGGATCGGCCGAGATCGCACGGTCGAGCTCGTCGATCCACTCCGGTGACGCGAAGCGAGCCACCCCGGGAGGCTAGGCGCGGAGGCCGTACTATCCGGCGGTGGACGAGAGGCTGCGAAGCGCCAGCGGAGCGAGCGGGTCAGAAGCACCGGATGCCGAAGGCCGACCTCCGCAGGAGGTCGCAGTGTGATGGAGCTCGGTCGGGGAACGAAGGTGTTCGATGCGGCGGTCGTCTCGGGGACGCTGCGGATCATGGAAGGCCCCGACGACGTGCTTGCGCTGATGGACACGGGCGCCGAGGGCGTGATCGCGCTCGTGCGCGACGCCGGAGCCACGTTCCTCGCACCGCTGTACCACGAGCTCACCGGCATCGTCTGCACCAGCGGCACCCCCCGCAGCCACATCGGGATCGTCAGCCGCGAGTTCCAGGTGCCGTGCGCGATGGCCGTCACCTTCGACGGCGGCGAGCCGGCCGACGGCGCCGACGTCGAGCTCGACTGCTCGGGCGAGGAGGGCGTCGTCCGTGGCTGACTCCCTGGCCGAGACCAACCGGCTGATCGAGTACCACGCCCCGATCGCGAAGGCGCTCACCGACGAGCGCACGTCGCTCGAGTCGCGGCTGATCCCCGTCACCGCGTACATCGTCGTGGCGTGCGGTGAGGCCTTCTTCCGCTACCCGGAGCTCATGCGCCGCATCGAGGAAGCGATGCCGGCCGAGGAGATCGGCCGTCGCGGCCGGCGACCGGGGTCGCAGGTCAACACCGTCTTCCTCTGGTCGATCGCCAACTTCTGGCTGCTCGGTCGCAAGATCGTCGCGACCATCGACCCGGCTCGCGACGACCCGGCCCTCGGCGCCACCGTGCTCGGGTTCTGGGACCGGGCTGCGGCCGGGTTCCGCGGCGACGACACCCGGCAGGCGTGGGACACCGGCACCGCGACCCCCTACGACCAGGAGACCGTCGACGCGCTCCTCGCAGGAGTCGAAGCGGTCGACGACGACTCGCGCGCCGCGATCAAGCGCTTCAACGCGACGCTCATCGCCTACCTCTTCCTCATGTACTTCGACACGCGGGTGGGCAGCGGCGACACCGGCCCGTACCGCCTGGACGACGGCCGCGTGCTCCTCGTCCGCGACTACTACCGCCTCGGCGAGAGCGACTTCTGGTGGTCGTCGGTCGCGAAGGACGTGCCGTACCACAACCTCACCGCGGCGCTCGTGCTCGACGGCGTCGACTTCACGATCACCGACTTCGGGACCGCGAAGACCGATCCCGAGGACTACCTCGACCACCTCGTCGGCTTCGGGCTCTACACGACCGACACGCCGGACCGCTCGCTGCAGCCGGTTCCCACGAGCGAGCTCGACGGGATCATGGCCGCCGTCCGCAGCGCGCAGTCGGCGCACTACCGCGCCATCGCGTCGATGGACCGCGACGAGAAGATCCGCTGCGGCGCGTACGTGTACTTCAGCTTCCTGAAGCAGTTCGCCGACGAGGCCGGCGTCGGCGACGAGCTCGACTGGAGCGTGCCCCGTGATCTCCCGCCCGAGTGGTACGCGTTCTTCTCGGCGATGGAGGGCACCAACACCTCGGTCGAGGAAGAGGGTCCCTACTACTCGCCGTACGTGATCGGTTCGGAGGCGGTATGAGCCTGATCGGCCTCGGCCTGCCCGTCGCCGCCCCGGAGCCGGCCGACGAGGGCCGCCACGCCTTCGGCGACGAGGACTACTGGAACGAGTCCTGGTACTTCGACTTCATGAACGCCGAGGGCACCCTGGGCGGCTACGTGCGGCTCGGCCTGTACCCGAACCTCGCGGCCGCCTGGTACTGGGCGTGCCTGGTCGGCGAGGGCCGGCCGCTCGTCACGGTCATCGACCACGAGGTGCCGCTCCCGCCCGGCCGGTCGATGGAGATCCGGACCGAGGGGCTGTGGGCCGACCACACGGTGGAGGCCGCGCTCGACCACATGACCCTCGGCTGCGAGGCCTTCGCCACCGGGCTCGACGATCCGGCCGACACCTACCGG